>NZ_CP040755.1:3633728-3936538 GCF_024585285.1 Colwellia sp. M166 | reverse complement strand
GTAGAGATAATAGAAGACAATATTCTCAATATTGAAATTGAAAATGCTTCCATGGTAGTACTCAATTTTACTTTACAATTTATTGCTCCTGAGCAACGCCAGCAACTACTAACCAAAATAGCTGAAGGCCTTAAACCTGGCGGTTTATTGCTGTTGTCAGAAAAAATTGCTCACCCTGATAATGTTTGCAATGAATTGCTTATCGACTTACATCATGACTTCAAACGAGCAAACGGTTATAGCGAATTAGAAATTGCCCAAAAGCGTACCGCACTTGAAAATGTTATGCGTACCGACAATTTAAATACCCACCTAAACCGTTTAAAACTCGCTGGCTTTAATCATAGTGCGCCATGGTTTCAGTGTTTTAATTTCTTTTCTCTCATCGCGATTAAATAGCTCATGATTTCATTTAATAAGTTCTATCAAAAAATTGCCGGCAATCGTTTATGTCATTGGCTTGATACCTTACCTGCACAACTAACTCAATGGCAAGAACATCATTTACATGGTGAATTTGCACAATGGCAAAAAACGATTGCGGCATTACCTAAAACATCACCGTCAAGTGTTGATATCAGTTCTACCGTTCGTGCCGGCGAGCGCACAGATATTAATGACGGTGAATATAAACGCATAGAAAACCTACTGAAAAAATTTAAACCTTGGCGCAAGGGTCCGTACCATATTCATGGCCTGCACGTTGATACAGAATGGCGTTCAGATTTTAAATGGGATCGCTTAGCGCCACATATTAGTGATTTAAAGAATCGTTATGTACTAGATATTGGCTGTGGCAGTGGTTATCACTTATGGCGCATGCGCGGCGCAGGAGCAAAATTTGTTGTCGGTATTGATCCCACACAATTATTTTTAACACAATTTCAAGCCGTGCAACATTTTGTTCAAGACGATAACGTTAACCTACTGCCTTTAGGTGTCGAGCAACTCCCTGAGTTAAATGCCTTTGATACCGTATTTGCGATGGGTGTTTTATATCATCGTCGCTCGCCTATCGATTTTATTTATCAGCTAAAATCTCAACTGGCGTCTGGTGGTGAATTAGTGCTTGAAACTTTAGTGGTTGATGGTGATGAAAACACTGTTCTCGTGCCGGGTGAACGCTACGCTAAAATGCGTAACGTATGGTTCTTACCTAGCTGTGATGCAATGTGTGCTTGGCTTGAACGCTGTGGTTTTAAAAATATTCGCGTGGTTAATACTGACATTACCGCTTTAGACGAACAACGTAAAACTGATTGGATAGACACAGAATCATTGCAAGACTTTCTTGATCCAAATGATACTACTAAAACAATAGAAGGCTATCCGGCACCAAAGCGTGCAATATTTATTGCTAATAAATAAAACGGCTCAGCTAATAAAAATAATCGCCGCTATTACTTATCAATAGCGGCTTAGCATTTCATTAAAACTAACGCTTCGTTTATAACATCAAGACACCTTCCACTAAAACCATTAAAGTCATAGTGCTAGCTAGTAATGCAGCTATTAATTCCTGAGAGAACGGGCTATTTTAGTATCAGAAAAATATTCACTCGCAGCAATTTCACTAATACCGACACAAGAAAACAGCGAAAGCCCATTTAATAGAATTGAGCTAATCTATTTACATAATAGCCTCAATACCGTTATCTTTATCTAGGTATTAATTAAGTCTCTGTAAATACTCAAAACTATTGATATATTACAGTGAGCTCACAGTGAATGTAGAGGTATTATGGATAATCAATGGCTAGTAAGACGCTTAGAGCGAGTAGCACAACGACATCAGGATCATCGCAGCCCATTTCAACGAGATAGGGCGCGAATATTACACTCTGCTGCATTCAGACGCTTGCAATCAAAAACCCAAGTCATGGGCAGCGGTCAAAGTGATTTTCATCGCACTCGCTTAACGCATTCTCTAGAAGCATCGCAAATCGGTAGCGGCATTATTGCGCAAATTCGCTGTAAATATCCCGAGAAAAGTGCCCTTCTACTTCCTAGTGACGATAGCTTAATTGAGTCATTATGCCTAGCACATGATATTGGACACCCTCCATTCGGTCATGGTGGAGAAGTCGCTCTGCATTATATGATGCGTGATCATGGGGGCTTTGAAGGAAATGGGCAAACATTTCGTATTGTTTGTCATTTAGAGCCTTTTAGTGAACATTTTGGTATGAACTTAACCCGTAGAACATTACTCGGTCTAATAAAATATCCGCAAACATTAGATAACTTACAACAAAATACTCCCCAGGTATTACCAGCATCGTTTCGTCAGCTAGAAGCCTGTAAGTGGCATCCACCAAAAGGCTTGTATTTAGACGATATTGAAATGATTAATTGGGTGTTAGCACCACTATGCCATGAGGATAAAGCTATATTTCAGCAGTTTACAATTAACAGCAATAAACATAGCAAAACACAGTTTAAATCTTTAGATTGCTCAATGATGGAATTAGCTGATGATATCGCCTATGGCATTCATGATTTAGAAGACGCTATTGTTACTGGTGTGGTTAATCAGCAAGACTTTCATGAACATGTGATCAAAAAACTCTTAAAAATCGATGATAAATGGCTACATCAATATAGCCGAAGCTTAGCTGATAAATTGTTTAGTTCGCAACGATACCAACAGAAAGAGGCGATTGGCGGTCTAGTGAATTACTTGATAACAGCAGTCGAATTAATTGATATTAATGAAAGCAAAGCCTGTGATTTTCAAGAGCCATTATTACGATTTAATGCTGTACATCCAACTGTTGCAGCGCGGGTGCTTCAAATATTTAAAGATTTTGTTTATCACTATGTTATTAAGCAAACATCTATTCAGCAATTAGAATACCGCGGACAACAAATTGTCATGGAATTGTTTGAGGCTTTATCATCAGACCCTGAACGTTTGTTGCCGAAGAATACAGTAGCTCGATGGCAACATGCCAAACAAAACAACTTAAACCAACATCGTGTTATTGCTGATTACGTCGCAGGCATGACCGATGAGTATGCAACAAGGCTTTATCAAACCCTATTTTTGCCTATCGGACAAACCGGCTTTGGTAAACATGATTATTAAGCTATCAAATGATTATTTCATTAGCGATAATGAGCTAGTGAATAATCAGCTTTATATCTTGTTGTAATACTATTCTTATCCCCGCATACAATTTACGTATCCAACATGGAAACTAAATGACGCATAAACATAGCGTTAACCTGCTATCAATATCAAAAACTTAATAAAAATATTAACGGCTACCTTGCTAGCATCAAACTCTGTACCTATAGTGAAGAAGTAATCAAAAACAGCTTAGGCTTTGCTAAGAAGGTTTGTCGTGATAACGGCATGATTAATTACCATCTTGATGGCAATATCCAACAGAGAAAATGCTAATATTAGTGATGCCTTAAAATGCTTTTCTCAACTCTCCTACGCCTAGCTGCTAAATACAAAGACTTTCAAAGCTAAACACTATGAAATTATTGCCACGCATTCTAGGGGCTGTTGATCTTTTATTCTAGTCTCTGCTACTCGCTAATTTTTGAGATCACAAGGCGAAAAATGTGCGATGTAGTGCTCTACTTTAACAATTTTCAACGATGTTAAGTTGAAAATTAGCCATCGCCCCTTGGGTTGCCTTGAAAAAGCGTCAATCTTTGTTGGCTACAGGACCGTAGGTACTTAGTGTGAGCAGGAAACGCTAAGCTGTGCTTAATATGCATTTCGAGCAACCAAACATTATATCAAACGCCTCGATTGCCAACTTTTTCAAGCACAACAGAGCTTTAAAGTGAAAGATCAACAATCCCTAAAGGAGCTTTAGTATTTGAACTCATAGGCACATCGCAATATCAAACATATAAATCTGGACTAATCAGCTGATACTGATCTATCAAAATAACTAATGGCTTAATAATATTATGAAAAAAAAGCACTTAATCACTTGGGATACCGCATTTGAAGTGGGTATAGCCAGTATTGATAGCCAACATAGAACCTTAATCAATTATATTAATGAATTGGCATACACCATTGATAATAGAAAAATAAAGACAGAGGTTTCTACCTTATTTATTAAGCTTTACGAATACACTAAATTTCATTTTAAAGCAGAAGAAGCTTACTTTTTCACTTTGAATGAGAACGACTGCTTACTACATCAATTACAGCATAAACACTTTATTGAAGAGCTTGATAGGCTCATCGCCCTAAATGAAAACGAAACCTGTTCACAAGAGCAACTTTACCTTTTAACAGATTGGCTGCTTAATCACATTCAAGAAGAAGATCTAAAATTTTTACAGCAACATAAACCTTAAACAGTTCACTTACCAAAGCCGTCGAAACAAAATAAAATAAGCACTATCAGAAAGAACTTAATTCACCATCATTGAGACTGACATCACTCGATACTCATTTTTTGATAAATAGCACAAACAGCTCCCGCGGGGTCTTTAATTAAGGCATATTTATCATTGCCCATGCTTTTTAGTGCTGATACTAAACTGCCACCGCTTTCCTCTACAGGCTTAATCGATACCATAATATCGGCTACTAAAAAGTACGGTAGCCAAGCGGGTGGAAGGTCTTTATTTATACCTTTAGCATGGCAAACGCCTGCAACAGCTTCATTGCCACTCGGCTCAAGCATGGCATAATCATCATAATCACCCATAGAAATATTATCAGCTTTCCAACCAATCACCTGTTGATAAAATGACTTTACTGTTTCAGCATTCTCAACAGATAAATCAAGCCATGCCATCGTAGCAATTTTATTATCATGCATTTTTAGCTCTCCATTTTTTGCTTTGGATTTCTGGGATAAAACTTATCCGGCAAGCTACTTATATGTTCAAAAAAACGTGTGTCTTTATAGGGTAGTTTCATAAAGCCAGAAATACCAAAGCCATTTATGGTAGGCAATAACGCTAGTATTTCAGTTAAGCACTGTTTAAATTCTGCTTCTTTATCATGGTTTAACAGCATTAAATAACTATGAATTTTCAAATGTTGTGGTAATACTTCAAAAATAATACACCCAGTATGATGAATTTGGTTTAAACGCGCTAACACTGCCATAATTTCATCAGGTAAATATAAATATTCATCAGGGTCTTTACCATCCTCAAAGTATGAATGGAGCCGAGTAATATCATCAATAACAGCAACATCACTGACATCATAATGTATGACTTGACTTGGTAACGCTCGAAACGGCTCATCTTCATTATCACGTTCAACATGCAAAGTATTGCGGGCATTAAACAAGCAACTTTTAAAAACCCCGACTCTAAATATGCCTTGAGCCAGCCTTACCATATTATTTACCGCACTTTGGAATGAGGTTTTTAATTTCGGATCAAACAGTGATAAGTTTGAATCGATATAAACACCATCTTTTTCCCAACGCACAGCTAAGCCACCAACCACAGGAAAATTAGCTAAACGGCCTACAGCGGCAATAAAGGCTTTCTCGGTATCGCCCATACCCATTAAAAAATTCTTAAAATATTTCTCCAGCTGCATGTCATCGATATCACTTAATTGCTCTTTATCTGATGACTCTCTGAGAAAAGATTTTCGCGAACCGTAGACCACAGTGTCCATATCCTTTTGGTAGTTTTTACACCAAATAGGTACCAAAGGTTTAATCTCAACGGGTAATGGCGGTTCGGCCATAACGGTATTTTTTAGCAGCGCTAAATGCTTAAAAAGATAATCGCCGGCCTTATTACGCGTCTGTCGCTCTTCACTGAGCATACCAGATAGTATTTGCGCGAGTAATTTAGGTAAACCCAAAGATGATGGTGTGATCACCGCACTACCGTAACGACAAGATTGGCCCGAGGCTAACGCATATAAAGTGGCTGCCAATCCTTGTTCATCAAAACGTGGCGATGACATTTCACCACTAATTTGTTCATGGCCAATAAAGTACACATCGCCCAATCGAGCATTACTATTTTGTAAATCACTACTCATCAGGTCCATAATATTATTCGCGGTCGTTTGCCCACGAACATCAAGTTGTGCAGGAACTGCAGAGCCCCAGTCAACAAGGTAAACTTTCTCTGTTTCACTATCAAAAACCACGTTGGACGGTTTTATATCACCATGAACATAAGGCTTACCCTTATAATGTTGCTTGCTGTCTCGTAAATAGATTAAGATTTCAACCAATTGTATCGCTATTTTTACCACTAACTCACTGGGCAACGGGCCTCGCTGAAAAGATAGCTTTTCTAAGTCTATACCTGGAGCACGTTGCATATGAACAATGGATTGACGTTTGATTTTATAATACTCAAAAACCTTCGGAATACGACTATGGGTAAATTGCTTTTGTAAGTCAGCCTCTTCAGCAAGACGGTCTTGTACATGTAAAGGTAAATTAATACGTGAAAATTTAAAAACATGAGCTTGTCCTTGTTCATCTTCACCACCAAAAACAAAGCCATAGGCTCCTTTACCTATTAAAGCAATATTTTGATAACCTAGTAACAGCAATTGCTGCTGACAAAGCTCAACCCATTGTTTTAACTTGGTTGCATCTTTGCTGTTTAACAAATAAATCGACTGTTCTTCAGCGATATAAAAATGTTGAAGCTTATTTTCTGCCACTTACGTCCCTTAACTGCAATGTACAAAACTCAATTAAATTATCATTGATATTGGCTTTAAATGATATGACTTATTAAAATAGGGTTTTAACATCTAAGCAGAATATGCTGTCTCCAAATGTCTATGTTGAGTCTCTCTGCTTTATTCGTGATGCGAATAGACTTTATTTAGCAAATTGCTTATACCCGTTATTAATGATGATTAATTGATAACGGGCTTTTTTTACCCCTGTTATCTTCCTAACAATCCTTTGCTATCAACATAGATGCTCTACACGACTGTAAGTCATTAGCATAATGCGGCAGCAATTATCGAGATGTGCTATTGCCTTGAAAGACAGGATGTCTGAGAAAGCCCTAAACATCGTCGCTCTTTCACATCGACATACACGGAGGTATTAATGCCGTGCAGCCAGGGATGGCTAAGAATGGTCATGTGACCGCGACATTGCTTACATGGATGTAAGTACTTAGGTTATGTCTGGAACCAATAACCTGACCGTACTTCCTGTACATCGTCACTCTTTCACATCCATGTGACCGCGACATTGCTTACATGGATGTAAGTACTTAGGTTATGTCTGGAACTAATAACCTGACCGTACTTCCTGTACATCGTCACTCTTTCACATCCATGTGACCGCGACATACCGTACTTCCTGTACATAAAAAAGCCTGCGATAAAGCAGGCTTTTAATGATCGAATTTCAGAAAATACTAAGACATATGCACTAACATATTGCTTGGCTCTTCAAGGAATGATTTCCATAAATTACAAAAACGCGCAATAGTACCACCGTCAATTGTACGGTGATCGCCAGACCAACTTACTTGCATAATTGAACGAGCTTCAACTTCGCCTTTGTCATTAAAGCGAGGTAATTTTTGTAGCTTACCTAACGCAACAATCGCAGATTCAGGCTTGTTAATGATAGGTGTTGCCACCGTACCACCAATAGCGCCAATATTTGAAATAGTAATCGTGCCACCTTTTAAATCAGCGGCAGGAACTCGACCTGAGCGGGCATCATTCGTTAAGCGGGTAATATCAGTGGCTAAGTCTAAAATAGATTTAGTTTGCACTTGCTTAACATTTGGCACTAACAAGCCTACTTTCGAATCAACGGCCATACCAATGTTATGGTCGTCGAAATATGTTAACTCTGTACAGTCTTCATTAACTTGCGTATTCACTAACGGGAATTGTTTCAACGCTAAAGACATCGCTTTCATAAAGAAAGGCATCATGGTTAATTTAATATCTTGCTTAGCATAAACTTCTTTAAGTTCACCACGCAATTTAATCAAATTCGTCATATCGATTTCTTCACAATAAGTAAAATGAGGAATAGTCGAGACAGAATTCACCATGGCTTTTGCCATTACCGCTTTAATACCGCGAATTGGCTCAACACGTGTGCCACCTGTAACCGCGCTAGCAGCTACGGTAGGAGTTGCTGAAACTGCTGGTGCTTCATTAAAAGCAACAACATCTTCTTTGTAAACACGCCCTTTTTTACCACTACCTGGAACTTGATGAATATTAACATCTAATTCACGAGCAATACGGCGTACCGCAGGGCTTGCCACAGCTTTTTCATTTACTACTTTACTGGCTACTTTTGCAGGTGCAGTTTTAGCAGCTACAGGAGCTTTAGTTACTGCAGCTTTTGCTGTCGGTGCTGGTGCTTCAACTACAGGGGCAGCCGCAACTGCTTGCCCTGTTGCGGCAATTTCAACCGCAAATAAAGGCGAATGTACTTTAGCAATTTCACCTTTAGCATAATAAAGTTTAACAACTGTACCGTTATGCATAGCTGGAATTTGCACTAAGGCTTTGTCCGTCATTACATCGGCAATCGGTTGATCTTCTTCAATCACATCGCCTTCAGCAACTAGCCATTCAACTAATTCACATTCAACAATACCTTCACCAATGTCCGGCAAAATAAAGTCTTCTACTTGGGTACCTGAAACAGGTGCAGCACTTTCAACAACTGCTTGAGCTACTGGTACTTCAGCCACCGCTTCAGTTACAACTGGCGCACTGTCACCTTCAGGTGTCATAGCAAACAATGGCGAGTGTACTTTAGCAATATCGCCTTTGGCGTAATAAAGCTTATCAACCACACCTGAATGCATCGCTGGAATTTGTACTAAAGCTTTATCTGTCATCACATCAGCAACTGGCTGATCTTCAACAATCACATCGCCTTCTGCTACTAGCCATTCAACCAGTTCACATTCAACGATACCTTCACCAATGTCTGGTAATATAAAATCAATGCTCATGCTCTAAAATCCTAGTAAGTCATACTGTTTTTAATTGCTTCGTAGATCTTCAAATGATCTGCAACATATTCTTTTTCAAGTGCTAATGGGTATGGTGTATCCATACCACACACACGAGCAATCGGCGCTTCTAAATGCAAGAAACATTCTTGTTGAATAGTTGCCGCAATTTCACTAGCAAAGCCTGCTGTTAATGGTGCTTCTTGGCTAACAACAAAACGACCTGTTTTAGTGACAGAATTTGCCACCGTCTCAATGTCCCAAGGTAAAATGGTACGTAAATCGATAATTTCACATGAAATGCCGTCGCTAGATGCTAATTCAGCGGCTTTCTCAACGATTTCCATTTGTGCCCCCCAAGCTAACAACGTGATGTCACTACCTTGTTGAACAACTTCAGCTTTACCTAATGGTAATTGGTAATCTTCTTCTGGTACTTCACCAACCGAGGCACGATATAAACGTTTCGGTTCGAAAAATACTACTGGGTTATCGTCACGAATAGACGCCAATAACAAACCTTTAGCTTGGTACGGGTTACGTGGCACAACCACTTTTAAACCAGGCGTATGAGCAAAGTAAGCTTCTGGTGATTGGCTATGATATAAACCACCTGCAATGCCGCCGCCGTATGGCGTACGAATGGTTAACTTACCTACATCAAATTCATTACCACTACGGTAACGGAATTTAGCTGACTCATTTACAATTTGGTCAAAGGCTGGAAAAATATAATCAGCAAATTGAATTTCAGCAATTGGTGTACTGCCTTGCGCAGCTAAACCATTCGCAAAACCAATAACACCTTGCTCAACTAGAGGCGTGTTGAAACAACGATTTTTACCGTATTTGTCTTGTAAACCACTTGTTGCGCGGAAAACGCCACCAAAGTGACCAACATCTTCACCAAAACAAACTGCACGATCATTCTCGGCCATTACCGTATCAAGCGCGTTATTAATCGCTTGTAATAAATTCATTTGCGCCATTACTTAATTCTCCCAGCAGTGAACGGATAAGCATCGGGATATTTCTTAATATGTTCTTTTAATTGTTCGAACTGACTTTGCAACAATGGTGGTGCTTGGTCATAAACATCAGTAATTAAGTCTTCAACCGGTGGCTTATCAATTTTTTCTGATACTTTAACCGCCGCTAACACTTCATCACGTAGTTTTTCAAACAATGTTGTTTCTTGGGCTTCGTCCCACCAACCTTGCGCCAACATCCAGTTCTTCATACGAAGAATTGGGTCATGTTCTTGCCATTTAGCTTCTTCTTCGCGTGTACGGTAACCTGAAGGATCATCAGAAGTTGAGTGAGCACCTAAGCGATAAGACATCGCTTCAATCAGCACAGGCTTACCTTCTTTAACGGCATATTCACGCGCTAATTGCACAGCGGCAATTACTGCTAAAATATCGTTACCGTCAATTCGAAGTGTTTTCATGCCGTAACCAACACCACGAGATGCAATGCCGTTACCCATGTATTGCTCATCTGATGGCGTTGAAATAGCGTAGCCATTGTTACGACAGAAGAAAATAACAGGAGACTGATGAACAGCGGCCATATTTAAACCGGCATGGAAATCACCTTCAGAAGCAGCACCTTCACCGAAGTAACAGATAGTTACAGCGTCTAAACCTTGCATTTTCTGCCCGTAAGCATAACCTGCGGCTTGTGGGATTTGCGTGCCTAACGGTGATGAAATCGTCATGTAGTTCAACTCATTACTTCCGTAATGAATTGGCATTTGACGACCTTTACCTAAATCTTGTTCATTACTGAACATTTGGTTCATAAAGTTTTCAAGGCTAAAGCCACGAAACATTAATGCACCCTGTTCACGATACTGCGCCATGATCATATCTTGATCTTTAAGGCCTGCAGCACCACCAACACTTGCGGCTTCTTCACCGAGTGCTGCCATATAGAAACTGATGCGACCTTGGCGTTGTGCCGCCACCATACGTTCATCTAAAACACGATGAAAAGCGAGAGTTTTGTAGGTTTTGGTGGCAAGTTCTTGATCAATTTCCGGCATGATAGCATTTTCATAAATGCTGCCATCTTGCTTCAATATTTTAAGGATTGGAATTTCAACTGAATGACCATCAATAAAAGCTGGTTGGTGTACTACCGGGCTTTCGTTATATATGTCAGTGTTCATAGCCTTCTCTTTTTTATTAACCTTGAATGACAAGGTGACATCAAACATTCACTAATTATTAACCACCGAAAGTATAGAAGCTTTCACGGTAAGATGAATATTTATGTCATTGTTATGAATTGTTGGTTGTAATAATCGCAAGCACTTTACCTTTACGTAAACTGAAAAACAAGTTTAGTGAACAAAGTTAACACTTTTATTTGACTAAACGCGAGCATAATTCTTTACAGTAATATCCGCCATTAAAGAGCAGACCAGTTGCTTAGTTATGCACGCGCTTATTGTTCTAAACAATAGCTAAGCATCTAAAGTACTTATACTCACTTAGGAACAAATTTCTATGCCAGACGTAATCTAACTACTTTTTGACCTGAACTTAAGTTCGTTTAGGCACTGGTTATTAGTTCCAAACATAACCTAAGTACCCATCCAGCCAAAACATAGTCCCTTTAGGCAAGTGTTGTAGGGGTTACCGTCAGCATGGCACGTTGACCAATAGCCACATTGGCATTAGGAAAAATAATTGCCTCACCATCTTGTTGTGTTTTCACTTCGTTACCGCCATCAATGGCTAAAACATGCCCTTTTGGAAAGTCAGTAAAGTTTTCAACATCATCATCAAAGGTTAGAGAAAAATCTTCATGGTGACGATCAATCACCTGTGAAATTTCATACAAGTTAAAGTCTTCTGCTTGATATGGCGTTAATTCAAGGTCTTGGCCTGAAACAAACTTAGTTAAGGTTTCACGAACCTGAGTAAACTGACTCATATCATTTTCACCAAATGGGCGAACTTTGCCTAACTCAACGGTGAAGGCATCAGCGCCAAACTCATTCGATGAAAAATAACTAAAGGTCGTTGTTGGTGAGTGTGATAACAAAACAGTGCTTACACCACAGGCATTTAAAAACTGTAGTTGGCTTTTCTTGCGAGGCGCACCATGTAAAAACGGATAAACAGCAAATTTATCACACTTCGAGCCTCGAATAGCGGTATGTAAATCATAATGACTACGCTGGCGTACGATGCCATTCGTACTAGGTACTTCACTGCCAGCTGCAAAAAATTCTCTAACCGTGTTTTCTAATAACAAGGCACGATGGCGCTCTTTGTTAATCAAGCCCGGCCCTTGGCCTTGGTCTTGTGAATGACCACCTGAAAACAAGCGATTCATATTTTCTTCAACAAAGCGCTGTGCAATATTCATTGACGCAGGATTACCGAAAATAAACAGCACGCGTTCTGCTAGCGCTAATTCACCACGAATCAATTGCCCAATAATATCACTACAAATTTCAATCGGCGCGGTTTCGTTACCATGGACGGCACTTGATAACACGATGTCGTGATTGCTTGCGCGATCAATGGGTTCAAAGGTAATCAAGCCGGTATTTAATACTGACACTTTACTCTTTGTTTGAGAGGCTTGATGACAAACCTCAAAACTAAAAGCACCACCAGGTAGTGACCATTCATTGGCCCGCGTTATTGATAAAAAGTCACCACTTTGTTGTAAAGCAGATGCGAAGGCATTGGTTGAATGGGTTGGATTTGTTGAATTGGATAAGTCACTCACGCAGATTTCACCTATTGTTTTGTCGAATATAAATTCTAATTTATATGAGGCCGAACATCAGACACTGTCACAGCATTCTTTAATGATTGCGCGCTATTATACAAGATATACTTGTTAAGGTCTTTGCGATAGCAAGTTAACCTCGATATCAAAACAATTTACTTAAACGTTATTTCCCCAAGTGTATATTGTGACTAAAAACGACAGTTTGAAAATGTTGAATAATAAAATAGCAAACAATTTCCAATGAGGCTTTCTCAAGCAAGTTGGTATGATACTCGGCAGACACTAAACAAAATTAGCGTAAATAACGAGATGCATTGAGCCCATCAACATTGATATCAGGTTGACTGCCAGCAATAATATCAGCGAGTAATTTCCCTGAGCCACAAGCCATGGTCCATCCTAAGGTGCCATGACCTGTATTGGTGTATAAATTACTGATTTTTGTTTTGCCAATGATCGGTGTACCATCTGGCGTCATTGGTCTCAGCCCGGTCCAAAATTCCGCTTTAGTTATATCGCCAGCTTGCGGAAATAAATCCTGTGCGACCATGGCAATTGTCGCTTGCCTTCTTGATGATAGAGCTAAATTAAAGCCAGACAACTCAGCTGTGCCAGCAACTCGGATACGATCATCAAAACGGGTAAGTGCCACTTTATAACTCTCATCCATTACCGTTGAAACGGGTGAACACTCGGCATTTGTCATCGGAATAGTGAGCGAATAGCCTTTCACGGGGTATACCGGTAAGTTAATTCCGAGCGGCTTTAATAACAAAGCCGAATAACAACCTAACGCCACCACATAAGCATCTGCATTTAATGTCCCCATAGAAGTATCAACGGCTGTTATTTTCTCATTATCAATAAGTAACCGATTAACCTGAACATTAAAGTTAAATTCAACACCTGCAGCTTTAGCCATTTCAGTCAGTTGTTGACAAAACTGATAGCAATCACCAGTTTCATCATCAGGTAAATGTAAGCCAGCTACTATTTTGTTTTTCACTATTGCTAATCCGGGCTCTTTTTCAATACATTCTTCAACATTAAGTAATTTAAAGCGTGTGTTGCTAGCCGATAACACCAGCAGGTCTTTTTCAATATTTTCCACTTGTGACTGATGTCTAAAAACTTGTAAAGTACCTTTTTGCCGTCCTTCATAAGCTATCGAGTGTTTTTGCCTTAGTTCCACTAAACACTGACGACTATAGTTTGCCACTCTTAACATTCTACTTTTATTAATTTGATAATTTTTTTCAGTACAATTTTTTAGCATTTGCATGGTCCAAAGATATAACTCTGGCGACATACCGGGCTTTATAACAAGTGGTGAATGCTTTTGAGCTAACCACTTAATCGCTTTTAGTGGTATGCCTGGGGCTGCCCACGGTGATGAGTAACCATAAGAAATTTGTCCAGCATTGGCAAAGCTGGTTTCTTCACCACTTTGTGCTTGTCTGTCAATAACCGTTACCTGATGACCTGCTTGGGCTAAATACCAAGCAGACGTCAAGCCAACAACACCTGCTCCCAATACGATAACTTTCATAGCTGTACTTGCCACTGTCCAATAAGATATATCGGCACAATGCAAAAATAACGTGTATTTATCAAACGATATTTATTAACATCTGTGTTTAGTTATTCTAAAGACTGAGCTCTACATGGCATTAAAAGGTAATATATTCTCTGGATTGGTCACTTTTGAGGTTGCAGCTCGACTTGGTAGCTTTACAAAAACCGCAATGCACTTGCATATCACTACAGGTGCTATCAGTCAGCAAATAAGTTTATTAGAAAGTCAGCTATCAATTAAACTGTTTGAAAGACATTCTAGAGGTATTAACTTAACTGACGATGGCTACAAGCTCTACCAAGCCGTCAAACGCAATTTTTCAGACATAGAAAATACTATTGATGATATAAAGCAAGGACAATCCCTTGATGGCGAGATTAAACTTAAGCTCACCCCGTCTTTCGCCTATAAATGGTTAATCCCTCGTCTTCAGAAATTTTATAACCTATACCCTAACATTAGTATTCAAACCTATGCTGAAGGGGCTTTAGTTGACTATCAAGATAGAAGCTTTGATCTCGCAATAGACTATGGCCAAAGCCCTTATCTCAATCAACATGCGGAGCTACTACTGAGAGAACAATTTATTCCGGTAATGAGCCCGAGTTATTTTAAGCGTTTTAATTGGCAAGATAACTCGGTAGCACATCAAAAAAATCTTTGGCAGTCAGTTACCTTATTACATGATGCCATGCCATGGCGACACGCAGAAAAACATGCCGAATGGTATTATTGGTTTGCTCAAATGAAAATAAAAGCTGAAAGTAATCAAGGACATTTCTTTAACCGGACCGATATGGCCATGGCTGCTGCAGAAGCTGGTTTAGGTATCGCTTTGGCTCGTTCTGCCTTAGTAGCAGAAGACTTCAAACATGGGCGACTGATGTCACCATTTCAAGCAATTGAGGCAAACACCGGTTATTATATTATTCAGCATCGAACATCTGCGGTGATCCAGTGCTTTAAGTCTTGGTTATTAGCTGAAAGCTATAGCGTCGAATAGCTTGCAACGTTTTAGCGTTAATTTTGCATACACGATAACGGGTTTATCCCAGACTCATCTTACTTAATTCGTGCTAAGTAACTTTACAAAAATAAGTAGCAAAATAAAAACACTCACCGCAAGTGTTGTATAACCAAAGGTACGTTGGAAATATTTACGCTTATTCTGTTGACTGAATAACGCAACAATTGTCGCTAAAATTAAGCCAACGACTACAGCCACTATCACGGTATAAGTAAATATAAAAATGTATTCCACTGCACCACCTACTATCTAATTAACTATTATTAAATTATGACCTAAATGACTACGCAGAGTTTAGTCGCATTAAACTAATGCTATAAGCTGAATTTATAACAAGCTTATGTCATAACTGACTTTACGAGCTAATAATTAATCTTGCTCTGCAGAATAGCTAATGACTTGATTGGCAATCGAATATGAAAAACCTTTTGCGATCAAATGTCGTAATGCTTTCTGTTTTAGCTTTAAGTCACCAATAGGCTCTGCGCCAAATTTTCTTACTTTTAAGCTTAGCGCTTTTGCAAAATAGTCTTCTTCGGTTGTTTCTAAAGCACTAACGCATTCATTAATTATTTGTGATGAAAAACCTTTTACATAGAGCTTTTCTTTGATTTTATTAACACCGATATTTTTTTCTGAAAAACTAGCCGTTAAACGCTGTGCATAACGAAGGTCATTCACAATGTCTCGCTCAATAAGATACGCTAGCGCAGACTCATTAAATTGCGTATCGTCTTTAAATAATAGATTGGCCTTTTGTAGTAATGCTCTCGCGGAATAATCGCCATATCGCTCGATCATCCATAGCATATATGACTTTACACGATCATAAGAAATAACTTGTGGCTTAGCATCTTGCTTTCTTTTGTACATGGTAGTATTAGATCCTATCGCTGGTATCCATTTATTTAAAACAAGTTCAGCGTAATAGCAAAGCACGCCAATATAACATAGCATAAAGTAGTAAACCCCAGCATTAAAAGACCATGACTTTATCAAGACCGCCTATTCAATAAAAAGTGCTTACGATGATGGTTTTAACAACAGCAGTTAGATGCTCTGCTTGACAGTTTAGCAAGCAATAATTTGACTTTCTCCAAACCCACATTCATTAACCTGCGCTATGATTAATGAGGCAAAAACATCGCTAACCTTTTAGCTTAATAAACCGCTTCATTATTTAATTTTTTAAGCCCGCTTTCAAAGGCTTTTATAATGTTATCGGTATCTCTAGATTTGCTAAAGGCAATATAAATATCGCTGATGTGATTTATAGCTCCTTGCTTAATAACCGAGCTTGATAAATTTAGTTGTTGCAGAGAATAAGCGGCAACTTCATCAAACATAATAGCCATATCTATTCGCTTTGATTGTAGCATTTCGATTATTTGACTTTGCTTTGCTAATCTCACTTCATTAAAGCGTTGCCTATGTTTTTCATAATCATCGCCATATTCGTAACCAATAATCAATCCAATAATAATATCATCAGGAATATCAGCTAACCTTTGATAATCCAATGAAGAGTTTGGTGGGTAATAAAAAGAGGCGCTAGCTTTTAAAAAAGGGACATCATGAAAATTAAATTGCTTAATTGTGCTAATTTGCTTAGTAACATTAAAGGCACCATCCAATATTCCATCTTTGGTCATTTTTAATGCTCTAGCATAAGGTAAAACAACAAATTCCACCTCAAGTTCCACAGCACGAAAAGCTTTAGTAATGATATCTTTAGATATGCCGTTACCGTCTGAGTCAGAATAAGGTGGCCAACTATTTTCTACGCCTAGCATAATTACCTCTTTAGCATATGACTTAGCTGCAAAGAGTAAAAATATATAGATGATAACAACAGTAACTTTCATAATTTAGTTCAGTTAGGTATTAAATACTTTAAAGCAATCATTTTAGAACAACGAAGAATAGCATAAGCGTTTTATAGTTAACCCCCTCGATACTTTATAAACAATAAATTAGCAGTAAAAAAATAAGCTAAACATTAGGGGCTTTTATGTTTACAGATATAAAAAGAGTGCCTATAGCACCCTTTTACAAGATCAAGCAAATAATTGAAAAACCACTACAACCCTGCAGCAACAAATGCAGCACTGACTAGCTTTTGTGCATCGCTGATAATCAGCTGTAAATGTTTGTCGTCAATAAAGCTTTCAGCATAGATTTTATAAATATCTTCAGTGCCAGATGGTCGAGCAGCAAACCAACCGTTTTCGGTACAAACTTTAATACCACCAATAGCAGCATTGTTGCCTGGTGCGTGTGACAATATTTGCGTGATTTTCTCACCCGCTAAACTATCCACAGTAATTGCAGCAGGTGTTAATGACGTTAGCACCTGCTTTTGCTCTAAGTTTGCTACCGCTTCTACACGGCCATAGCAAGGTTCGCCTAACTGCTGAGCCAATTCTTGATATAACTGATAAGGGTCTTTACCTGTCACGGCAAGCATTTCTGCTGCAAGTAATGTCATCACAAAGCCATCTTTATCAGTAGTCCAGCAACTACCGTCTCTGGCAAGAAAAGATGCGCCGGCACTTTCTTCACCACCAAAGGCATAGCTTGAATCATGTAAACCATCAACAAACCATTTAAAGCCAACCGGTACTTCTGAAAGAGGTCGGTCAATAAGTTTTGCAACACGATCAATCAACGAACTTGAAACCAAGGTTTTACCAATTTTACAACTTACAGGCCAATTTCTGTGAGTCATTAAGTAGTGAATAGATACCGCTAAGTAATGATTTGGGTTCATCAAACCACCGCTTTTAGTCACAATACCATGGCGATCAAAATCTGGGTCGTTGCCAACAGCAACATCAAACTTATCTTTTAAGGCGATTAACCCCGACATGGCATAAGGCGATGAACAATCCATACGAATTTTACCGTCTTTATCCAACGGCATAAAAGCAAAGCTGGCATCAACAACCGGATTAACAACATCGAGTTTCAAACCATATTTCTGCGCAATTACTGGCCAATAATGAATTCCTGAGCCACCTAATGGGTCAACACCCATATGGACACCAGCTTTTGCAATAGCTTCCATATCAATAACTTGGTTTAATTCATTAACATAGAACTCAATGAAGTTTTCATGAGATAATTGTGATGATTGTAAGGCTTGGGTGTAATGAACACGTTTAACGTCAACAAGCTTATTAGCAATAATTTCGTTAGCGCGTTGCTCAATAACTTTCGTTATTTCACCTTCGGCTGGGCCACCATGAGGAGGATTATATTTAATACCGCCATCCGTCGGTGGATTGTGTGAAGGCGTAATAATCAAACCATCAGCTTGGTCTTTATGTGTTTTATTATGCACTATAATTAAACGTGAAATCACCGGAGTAGGGGTAAAGCCATCATCAGCTTGAATTACAACAGGCACATTATTAGCAATTAAGACCGTAATAGCAGAAGCAAATGCCGGCTCAGACAAGGCATGAGTATCTTTACCTAAATACAAAGGGCCTTTAAAACCTTGTGCCTGACGATATTCAGCAACGGCCTGACAAATAGCTTCGATATGATGTTGATTGAAGCTTAATTTACTGGCATTACCACGATGTCCAGAGGTACCAAAGCTGACTTTTTGTTCCTCAATGCTAATATCTGGTGCTTGTAAAAAGTAATCACTGACCAAACGACCAATATTAATTCTGTCTTCTGGCCTAGCAGGTTTACCAGCATGATGATGAATTGTCATTTAAATTCCTTGTCTTTATATAAAACTTAAGCTTGATATATTTTACCGTTACTAAAGTAAATCGCGAATATCTTCTACATCTTGTTCGTTATAACCTAGCGCACGCCCTACTTCTGTTAACATCATTTTCTTACGCGTAGTATTTGAATTTGTGATCACCCAAAATGGACTATCAGGAATTTGGCGTGGTTTCGTGCTGCTGCCACTCGCGGTTAATTCTGCTTCACTGCCAGCAAAATATAAACGGTCACGGCCTCTAATATTACAAACAGTAGAAAAGTGTTGATTATGCACGCGATACAGTGCTGCTAAAATCAATAAAAACCGCCCTACTGCACCACGTTGCATGGCTAATTCTTCTTTATTAATATAATTAAATACCGTGCCATTACTATCAACTGCAACAGGAGCAGGCTGAGCTTGTTTTTCAACGACCTCTTCAACAACCGGCTTAACTGTCTCTGCTTCAGCAGCATCGTCAATATTGTGTTGTATTGGTAACTTAATAAGCCGACGTAATATCGACGACGCACTTTCGCCAATATACTGAGTATTTGAGGCTATATGCTGATAAAGCTCTTCATCTATTTCGATGTTTTTCATTGATGACCCTAGGAAAATTATTATAGATCGCGGCAAGATTATACTTACGTTAATAGCAAGTCTCTATAGTGGAATAGCAAATGATGGAAATATTTTTCAAAACACACAGATAACAGATAGCAATAAAAGATTAAAAACCATTATAGTTAACGCCATTTCCCTATTACACTAATAGCATCAGTTATTATTCAACTTAAAAAAATTGAAAAGCATAGCGTTAATCATTGGTACAGTTTAAGCTATTTTAACAACCCCATCGCAAAGTTTTGCCCACGAAAATAAGTAATACCGGATAAAGGGTTCTAAACATATTCTTTGATTCGCTTTGCGCCCTGACATACACGCTTTGGATGCCTTAGCTTTAAATCAAGCTCCCTAAATTATATCGAGTCCACACACAATGACTAGATTGCTTGCATCAAAAACTAAAAACAAGCACAATTTCGCCATTGAAGCCGCGCAAAACGTCGTACTGATGACATTGTTATAGTGCGAGAAAGAAACAACTGAGAGATAGATGACCCAGCTTTTAAATTACCAACAACTTGGCAGCGGCCAAGACATTATTCTAATACATGGCTTATTTGGCCGTTTAGAAAATCTTAATATGGTTGCCAAAACGCTATCAGAAAAATATCGTGTCACCAGTGTTGATGTCCGTAATCATGGTGATTCATTTCACAGTGGTATGATGGATTATCCATCTATGGCACAAGATATTATTGAAATAATGCAACATTTAGCTATCGATAGTGCCATTGTGCTCGGTCATTCAATGGGGGGGAAAATAGCCATGGAGTTAGCGCTTACCTGCCCAGAGCGTGTTGATAAACTTATCGTTGCAGATATTGCCCCGGTAGAATACCCACCACATCACAACCAAATTATTAGTGGTTTGAAGGCCATAGATTTAAGCTCAGTAAAATTACGTAAAGATGCGGATAAACAATTATCACACTATGTTGACAACCAAAGTATAAGACAATTTTTATTAGGTAACTTAACCAGTAAAGATGGCCAGTTTGCCTTTAAATGTAATATTGAAAATATCGATAAGAATTACCCCTATATTATGCGAACCTATCAAGGTTGTAACACTTACAGTGGCCCAACATTGTTTATTAAAGGCGCAAACTCAGACTATATTTTGCCAGAGCATAGAACAGAAATTGTTCGGTTATTTCCACAAAGTCGTGCTCGTGTTATTCAAGGCGCAGGCCATTGGCTGCACGCTGAAAAAACCATTGCTTTTAATCGCAGCGTGGCAAGCTTTCTAACAACTTAATACCGCTTAGGCACTAATTTTAGCTCCGCTATAAAGTGAAAAATTAATAGCCTCTACTTGATCTAGCTCTAATGTTGAACAGTTAAGCTTGGTATGATTAAACTAGCAAAACATCCTTCAGGCCTTTATTTTAGCTGCTCCCCTGAAAAAACAGCATTGATAAATCATATAACAGTAAACAAAATTAATGTGTTTAAAAGCAACGATATGCTATAGTGCTGCCTGAAAATTTTAGGGTTGATTATGTTAGCAGAACACTTCGAATTAGTTGAGGCCATCGGGCTGAATTTATTTTTTGCTTTTATCTTTATTTTCATTGGGTTATCAATCCATGATGTAATGAAAAAGAACGATGTTCCTAAAATGGGGAAGCTCGTTGTTTATTTTGTATTATTTTTAGGATGTGCCGGCTTTATCGCCAAAGGCATCATTCAGTTTATTTGGGAAAGCCAAGGCGTTGGATAAGTAAGTAATATAATGGCAAAAGAAGTAGCAGATTTAACAACCATTGACTTATTTAGCGATGAAAAGCGTCCAGGGCGACCAAAAACGAACCCTCATTCACGCAGTGTACAAGTTAAAATAAACAAGCGTAATCAGGTTAAGCGTGATAAGAACAATGGTTTAAAGCGGGTAGAGTTTAAATTGCACTCGAGTGTATTTGAACGTTTAGACGCTTTATCAAAAGATAAGGGTCTCAGTCGAAGTGAATTAATTGAAGCATTATTAATTCAATCGCTTGATGCCAATGAACATTAAAGTTTAGTTAGATATAAAAGGTTAGATTCATGGCAATTGTAGGTTTATTTTTCGGAAGTGATACAGGAAACACCGAAGCTGTTGGCAAAATGATCCAAAAAAAATTGGGTAAAAAGCTTGTCGATGTAAAAGATATCGCCAAGAGTACCAAAGAAGAAATCGCCGCGTTCGATTTATTAATCTTAGGTATTCCTACTTGGTACTATGGTGAAAACCAGTGTGACTGGGATGACTTCTTACCCGAATTAGAAGAAATTGACTTCACTGATAAATTAGTCGCTATTTTCGGCCTAGGTGATCAAGAAGATTACGCCGAATACTTTTGTGATGCGATGGAGCCTTTACGCGATATCGTTGAGTCAAAAGGCGCAATTATTGTCGGTAACTGGCCAACACAAGGCTATGAATTTGAAGCCTCTAAAGGCTTAGTTGACGAGAATACGTTTATTGGTTTATGTATCGATGAAGACCGTCAACCAGAATTAACTGAAGCACGTGTTGATGCTTGGGTTAAACAAATTTATGACGAACTTTGCTTAGCAGAATTAGAAGACTAATTTCCTCTAACGCAAGTAATTAAACAAGCCAGCAACCCGCTGGCTTTTTTGTTTACAATTTTTGCCCCATCCTGAGCAAGGTTGACACTTTCCCAGTAATAACTCAGACAGTGCTATGAAATCAACGACTAAACGATACATCTTCAGACGTTATGCCATACAGAGCAAATAATGACGCCAATTAGTGTTAATTTTTAACACCAAGCTTCTTCAAAATTGCCATCATTGGGCACCACTTAGTCAATGATGATTGTAATAGATTCACGCCAATAAAAGCTGTAAACCATAACCAGTTAATTGAAAAAATGATTGCAAGGTATAGCGATAACAAGATCATAACACCGGCAATTAACCGTAAACATTCATTAATATTCATACTTATTTATCACTTTAAATTAGAGATCTCTACATTAGCATATACTTATTTACAGTTTACTAATATAGCGCGCTGCGCTAATATGTCAAATACAAGTTCATCGAACAACTCTGAGAGAAAATGAATATAAAGCCTGCTGAGCTGTCAAAGAGTGCTAAGGAAGTGTCGGCAATACTTAAACTGCTTTCAAATCATTACCGGCTGATGATCCTTTGCTGTCTTGCTGACAGTGAACTTACCGTTGGCGATTTAAATAAACAGATTGATTTATCACAATCGGCCCTGTCACAACACTTAACTAAACTCAGAGAAAATGGCTTGCTGGCAACAAGAAGAGAGTCACAAAGCATATATTATAGAATTGATAATACTGAAATTAAGGGACTTCTGTTTTATCTTCAACAACAGTTTTGTGATAATTTATCAGGAAAATCATTAAAATGAATAACCAACAAAACTTTACACAGCAGCTAGTTAGTTCAGTGTTGAGTAGTAAACTGCCATTATTTTTACTCATTATTGCAATAGTATCAGGCTTCATTGCGCTGAAATATACCCCGAGAGAAGAAGAGCCTCAAATTGTCGTCCCCATGATCGACATCATTGTTTCAGCTCCAGGCATAAACGCCAAACAAGCTGATCGCTTGGTGACTACCCCGCTTGAAAAATTGCTCTCACAAATTAGTGGCGTTGAACACGTATATTCCATGACAAACAATGGTCAATCAGTGGTTACCTTGAGGTTTCATGTTGGGGAAAATAGAGAAAGTGCGCTACTCAATACTTATAATAAGTTACACGCTAATAGCGATAAAATTCCAGCACTGGTCAGCAATTGGCGTGTCAGCCCGGTTGAAGTTGATGATGTCCCTATTGTTATGCTTGGGCTATGGAGCGATTCACCCGAGCAAGTCGATGACTTTGCTTTAAGAAGGCTTGCTGAAGAAGTTACGACCTTTTTACAAGCTATCGATGATACCAGTGAGGTCAACATTGTTGGTGGTCGCACACGGGAAATTCAAGTTAATCTCGATCCAGAGCAAATGACCGCAAGACAGGTCACGACAGCGGATGTTGTTAAGGCAATTCAATCCTCCAACCAGTTACAACATTTAGGTAATATAACCTTATCAAATAGCTCAGTTATTTTAGAAAGTGGTGATGTTTTTAGAGATAAGGACAGCTTAGCTGCTGCACCTATTTTAGTGGTTGATGGTGCAACGGTGATTTTAAAAGATATTGCCAAAATTATCGATGGACCTGCAGAACAACAGGCATATCATTGGCTAGACTTTACAAATGCCCACCCCAATAAAAATAGTCGTGATCAGCCTTTTGTCACCATTAGTGTCGCAAAGCAAAAAGGTAGCAATGCGGTTAATGTTGCCGAAGCGGTACATGAAAAAATAGCACAACTACAGCAAACCATCTTTCCACAAGGCACACATGTAGAGGTACTCAGAGACTACGGCGAAACCGCCAATGAAAAAGTTAATAACTTAACCACCAGTTTAGCCTTTGCCGTTTTTACTGTGGTTGTTTTTATCGGCGTATTTCTTGGCTGGCGGCCTGCTTTAGTTGTTGGCCTCGCAGTACCTATTTGTTATGGCATTACACTCTCGTTAGATTTAGCCTTTGGTTACACCATCAACCGAGTAACACTTTTTGCGCTTATTTTATCACTCGGCTTATTAGTTGATGACCCAATCACTGGCGTAGATAACATTGAGCGTTACTTAGCAAAAGGCAAAGGTAATCTAAAAGACAAAGTAGTCGATGCCATTAACGAGATCCGTGTGCCTCTGATCATGTCAACATTCACTATCGTACTGGCATTTATTCCGCTTGCCTTTATTACCGGCATGATGGGTCCTTATATGGCACCTATGGCATTTAACGTTCCGATGAGTGTCATTAGTAGCACACTGGTAGCATTTTTAGTAACGCCATGGTTAGCTACCAAGTTAATTAAACCTAAAGCGATTACTGAAACAAGTCAGCAAAACCAAGGTTTTAGCCACTTCTACCGTCGAATGCTCAGCCCTTTGTTAGAGAGTAGAAAAAAAGGTAAAGCCGTTCTTTGGCTATTACTGGCCTTATTTATTGCCGCCGCCTTATTACCAGTATTACGTTTAGTCCCTTTAAAGCTATTGCCTTTTGACAATAAAAATGAACTGCAAATTATCGTCGATATGCCAGAAAGTGCCACTTTAGAACAAACCGCGGCAATGACCAAAAAAGTCTCAAATATTATTCAACAACTCCCTGAAGTTAAAACAATCGCTAATTATGTCGGTGAATCTTCTCCGATCGACTTTAATGGTATGGTGCGGCAATATTATTTTCGTCAAATGCCCAACACTGCCGATATCAGAGTTATTCTTGTTGATAAAACCACACGTGAGCATCAATCACATGGCGTGGTACTACGAATACGAGCCTTATTAGCACCGCTAAATACTGACGGTATTAAGCTTAAAGTAGTTGAAGTACCGCCAGGACCGCCGGTGATGAGCACACTCGTTGCAGAACTTTATGGCGATGAATATACCAGTTATCAGCAATTACGCGATGCCGCCACAAACGTGGAGAAAAGATTAGCATTAGAGCCGTATGTTGTTGAAGTAGACACTATGGTAGGTGACGACAAGCAAAAGCTGCGTTTTATCACCGATAAAAATAAAGCCGCGCTTTCCGGTGTTGCTACCGACGATATTAACCAAGCATTAAACATTGCTAATCAGGGTGAAATCATCAGCTTTATGCATGATGAAGTTAATGCCACACCACTCGCGATAAAATTACGCTTACCCATAGCACAGCGTTCAATAGTCAGTGATTTACAACGTATAACCATTAAAGGGCAGCTAGGCATTGTTCAGCAAACCACAGCGCAAGGCATTGATTTAGCACCACAGTCTCTAGTAGCACTAGGTGAGCTTGGCTATTTTGAAACATCATTAAATGATAAAGCCATCTATCATAAAGACTTAAAACCAGTGGTTTACATTACCGCAGATATCTCAGGAAGAACACCGGGAGAAATTATTGCCGATGTCAGTGCCGATTTAAATAGTGACAATACAGAGCAAGATTGGCAAGCCAGAACATTCTTAAGCAATGGCGGCGGCAATGCTTGGACACTCCCGAGCAATGTCAAGCTAGTTTGGAGCGGTGAAGGTGAATGGCGTATTACCATTAGGGTATTTAGAGATATGGGGCTAGCTTTTGCTTTTGCTTTACTAGCAATTTATATCGTACTGCGTATTCAAACAAAATCTGCCGCCCTATCGGGTATTATTATGTCTGCCATTCCATTAACCGTTATTGGTATTATGCCTGGTTTCTTGTTGTTGAATCAGTTTGGCGAACGTGAAATTGCCGGTGCGCCAGAGCCGGTTTTATTCACCGCAACGGCTATGATAGGTATGATCGCTCTTGCCGGCATTGTGGTACGTAATTCTTTAATATTGATTGAATTTATCACTCAAGCACGCAATGCAGGGGAAACCATTAAAGAGGCATTAATTCAAGCCGGCGCTGTTAGAATGCGTCCCGTGTTATTAACCGCAGGCACCACACTCTTGGGTAATTTAATTATCACCTTAGATCCGGTATTTAGTGGCTTAGCTATCGCGATTATTTTTGGCATTATTTCATCAACCCTATTTACCTTACTTGTTGTACCAATCGTCTACGCATTAATTTTTGATAAGCAACAAAGTACGGCTAAAATCGAGGAACTATCATGAACACAAGGCAGATTAAAAAAGTAATCATTCCTATCACTGCCATTGTTATTTTATTAGCCATGGTCGCTTGGCTTGCTGGCTCATTTAATGACAAGATTGCACCAATACTCCAAGCTAACAACCACCTAAAAAGCTCGGTACCAAGAGCCGAACAATTTATTGTCTCATACAGCGAACAGCTATCTTATGAGCCAGTTGCCGCCGGCATTGAAGCTAAACAAGCCACTATTATCTCCTCCCGACTTTTAGCCAGAATTGAGCAAATAAAAGTACGTGCTGGAGACAATGTTAAACAAGGTGATGTATTGATTGAACTTGAGAAATCGGATTTGACAGCTTTAGTGTCACAGGCACAAGAGCGAATCAATGGTATATCTGCACGCTATCAAGAGGCAGAAAAAAGCTTAGCGCGAGCCAATAAGCTCTATAGTGACCAATTGATTTCAGCCGCGGATCTTGATAGCCAAAAAGCAAGTTTTCAAAGTATTGAAGCTGAGCTAACGGCCGCTAAACAGGCACGACAACAAGCACAATCTACCTTGGCTTACGCCACAATCACCGCAGCTATTGATGGTAAAGTTGTTAACCGTTTTGCCGAACCTGGCGACACCGCACAGCTAGGTAAAAAGTTGCTCGCAATTTATAACCCGCTAACCCTAAGAGTTGAAGCAAATGTGCGAGAACAACTGGCCATCACTTTGCAGCAAGGCCAGACACTTCAAGTGCAGGTGCCCTCGATTAATCAAACACTAAGCGCAAAAATTGAAGAAATAGTGCCCGCCGCAAATACTGGCTCACGCAGCTTTTTGATCAAAGCAAGCATTAGCTACAATCAAAAGCTGCTACCGGGAATGTATGCAAGAATGTTGCTCCCTGCAAAACCACAGCAAGTCTTACAAGTGCCAAGCAATAAAATAGCCAGCATGGGGCAATTAAATTTTGTTTGGATAGAAGAAAATGACGAACTACAACGCAGATTCGTGCGTTTAGGAAAAAAGAGTAGCGAAAATATGACCATAGTAGTATCAGGTTTAAATGCCGGTGATAGCGTTATTAATCCACCCACTACTCAAGATTAAATAAGCTCAATCGCTTTAAAATAGCGCTTTAATTGCCACGATTAACAGAAAAAAAGCGCTTTGCGATTAACAAAGCGCTTTCGTATCCGTTAGCATTCAATTAAGTATTTTTAGTCACACTAACTACTAAGCAAGTGCGCTTTAAACACTAGAGCTTAAATTTAGATAATTGGCTACTTAACTCGTAAGCAAGCTCCAATAGTTCTTCACTAATTTGCTTACCTTTTATCGCGTCTTCACTTGATTTTTCAGCCACAGTACTAATATCAACAACATTTTTATTGATTTCATCAGCAGCAATATTTTGCTGCTTAGCCGCATTAGAAATTTGACAGTTAAGCTCATCAAGTTCACGAATTTGCTCAGCAATACCCTCAAGTAAACTAGCAACATCGGTAACATCTTGGGCTTTTTCACTTGCTTGCTCACTCACCTCATTCATTGACGTTACCGCTTGTTTGGCATCAACTTGTAAGCTGCCAATGGTCGCTTGGATCTGATCAATTGATTCACGTGTTCTGGTTGCTAAGCTTCTGACTTCACTGGCTACTACAGCAAAACCTCGGCCATGCTCACCTGCTCGTGCGGCTTCAATAGCTGCATTAAGTGCTAATAAGTTAGTTTGCTCGGCAATGCCGGTAATAACCTCAAGTACGCTGCCAACTTCATTGGTTTTGTTACTTAATTCAGTGATCATTGCAGTATTTTCAACAACCTGATCACGTAATTGATTAATGCCAGTTTTAGCACTATCAACCAATATTAAACCTTGTGATGCGCTTTGACTGGCGTGAACCGATTTTTCAGCAGCCATTTCAGTATTGCTTTGTACTTCATCAGCGGAAGCATCAAGTTCATTTATGGCGGCAGCAACGGAATCAGTACCGTTTTTTTGTTGAAGTACCGCTTCACGAGTTAAAGTGGAAATTTCATCAACATTTTTTGCTGAGCCAATAAGCTGTTCAGTGGCACTTGAAAATGATAGAAAGCTGACTTTAAATTTCTCCATCATGCTATTAAGTGCTGCACTCACAGCACCTAATTCATCATCATAATGCACTTGAATGGTTTTCTTTAAATCAAGGTTTGCCTCAACATCATTAATCGTGTGCTTTAAACGACGTAAACGTGAAATAACCAATTTACTGAACATAAAGCTCAGCAAACCAAAACAGACCACAGTGATAATTAACTGTAGAAGACCTGCTTGAATAATTGATTCATTTATTTCTTTATCCACGGTCGTTAAATCATACGTAATTTTAACAGCACCGAGAATTTCATTCTCAGGCACTTGATGACAAGTTAAACAATTAGTGCCGCGATAGTCGCTACTCGCATGAATAGGCATGATAAAGCTCATCATATTTTTGCCATCTTGCTTAATATGCTTAAATTCCTTATTGCCCAGCAAGCCACTGCGTTCAAAGTTATTATTTGCCGCTTGATCATCAAAACCTTTACCAAACGTTTTAATTAATGCCGGCGCTCTGATAATTCGGGCTTCAACGATTTCTTCTTGGCTAAGTGCTTTTTGTTGAGCAATTTTACGATTAGCGGCAGTGCCCGTGATCATCATAGTATTAATCGAATCAAAATAATTCAATGCGAGATTTTCAAGATTATTTTTTACAAACTTCTCACTCAGTGCTTTTTCATCAAACCAGAAAAAAACTACTGTAGTACTGAGAAAGATAATGGCAAATAAAATTAAGATAATATTTATTTTTTTTGCTAAAGAAAGTTGAATCATCATATTGTAATCATCCCGATTAAAATAAAAACTGAGTTTTAATAACACCAGAGTATAAATAAAAATTATGCACAATAACAATCATGTTGTCACCAATCATCCGGTCATTAGATAAAATCTAACCATTGTTTGTTTTACTTCAACTATTGAGCCGATACTTTTCGACGTATGTACAATTTTCTATTGAGTTTAGCGACAATTTCACCTTCGGCATCCTTAACATAAACCGGGATTTCAGGCAGGTACTTTTCTCCTTGTGCAGTATTTAGTAAAATATCTTCAATCAAGGCATCGGTGATCAAGAACTCAGCGGTGACTGTTCCTTTACCCGGTTTGATATAATCAATATCTGCCGACTTATCCCAAACAATATAATCTTTTCCTAAGCGCGACATCACCATCAGCATGCAAAAGGGATCTGTCATGGCGTATAATGAACCGCCAAAATGAACACCAACGGCATTCTTATTAAAAACACTTAACTTTAAGCGGACTTTGGCTTTGCGAAAATCCTCAGAAATATCAACAATGCGAATACCAGTAAATAGAAACGGTGGCCAAATATTTAATAAAAATTTCATTTGCCAAGCTTTTTTAAACATCTAATTTCCTTCAAAAGCAACATAAAAATATAAGTATCCATATAAAGCGTATGGTTTATATCGTAAAACTCATCAGACCAGAATAAATATTATGACGCTTTAAGCCAATAAAACCAACAAAATAGATAATCATTTACAACTAGCTCTTTCAACCTAGCGCATAACCTCCTATAATTTTCACTAAATTGAAAGCCCGATGTAGAGATTTAAATAAATGCCTGAACAAAATGAAGAATTAAAGAGAGCCGGATTAAAGATCACTCTGCCGCGCATTAAAATATTGGCCATTTTACAAAATCCAAACAACCAACACATCAGTGCTGAAGATGTATATAAGATTTTACTTGAACAGCATGAAGAAATTGGTTTAGCCACGGTATATCGTGTATTAAACCAGTTCGATGATGCTGGTATTGTTACTCGCCATCATTTTGAAGGTGGTAAATCAGTATTTGAATTAAGCCACAAAAAACATCATGACCATTTAGTTTGTCTAAATTGTGGCAAAGTGGTTGAGTTTGAAGATGATGTTATTGAGCAACGCCAAGAAGATATTGCTAAGTCGCATAAAGTAAAACTGACTAATCACAGTTTATATTTGTACGGTGAATGTGAAGACGAAGTAGCATGCGAAAAATACCGTAAATCTCAATTTTAATTGACGACTAAAAAAATTAAAATTTTAAGCCTTAATTATTTATTTAATTAGGGCTTTTTATTTTCAAATAAAGTCTATTTAATATTAACCATACCTCCTGCATGCGTAATTAACTATTTCCCTCCTCTGCTTACCATATAAATAGGTAAAACCTATCGTAATCATATAATCAATCAATTTACTATATGTGAATTATTCAACTATGCTAATGCTGTCAATATAAAAAATTAGTCAAAGGTGTCTATCATGAAGAAAAAACTTACCACCAGTGCAGGTTGTCCTGTTGCTGACAATCAAAATATTATGACAGCAGGTAAACGCGGTCCGCAGTTACTACAAGATGTTTGGTTTTTAGAAAAGTTAGCGCATTTTGATCGTGAGGTTATCCCTGAAAGGCGCATGCACGCCAAAGGCTCTAGCGCTTATGGTACTTTCACCGTAACACACGACATCAGTCAATATACCAAAGCAAAAATATTTTCTGATGTTGGTAAACAGACTGAATTTTTTGCTCGCTTTAGTACCGTTGCCGGCGAACGTGGTGCTGCTGACGCTGAACGTGATATCAGAGGCTTTGCTTTAAAGTTTTATACTGAAGAAGGCAACTGGGATTTAGTTGGCAACAACACTCCGGTTTTTTTCCTCCGTGACCCACTAAAATTTCCTGATTTAAACCATGCCGTAAAACGTGATGCCCGTACTAATATGCGTAGCGCTCAAAACAATTGGGACTTTTGGACTTCGTTACCAGAAGCATTACATCAAGTGACTATCGTGATGAGTGAACGTGGGATCCCGGCTAGCTATCGTCATATGCATGGCTTTGGTAGCCACACGTTTAGCTTAATTAATGCTGACAATGAACGTTTTTGGGTGAAGTTTCACTTCAGATCCAATCAAGGTATTAAAAACTTAACTGACGTCGAAGCGAATAAACTCATTGGTGAAGACAGAGAAAGTCATCAAGCTGATCTATATAACACTATAGAAGCCGGTGAAAAACCTTCTTGGCAATTACAAATTCAAGTCATGACTGATGAACAGGCACAGAACTCACCATACAACCCTTTTGATTTAACTAAAGTATGGCCGCACGGTGATTACCCACTGATTGATGTTGGTGTTTTAGAGTTAAACAGAAACCCTGAAAACTACTTTGCTGAAGTTGAACAAGCCGCCTTTAACCCCGCTAACATTGTTCCCGGGATTAGTTTTTCACCCGATAAAATGCTGCAAGGTCGATTATTTTCATACGGCGATGCTCAACGTTATCGTTTAGGTGTAAACCATAGTTCAATTCCTGTCAATGCACCACGTTGTCCAGTGCACAGTTATCACCGAGATGGAGCTATGCGAGTTGACGGTAATCATGGTGGCACCATTGGCTACGAGCCAAATAGTCAAGGTGAATGGCAAGAACAACCTGACTTTTCAGAGCCACCTTTAAGCTTATCTGGCTCTGCTAAGCATTGGGACCATCGAGAAGATGAAGATTACTACTCACAACCTGGTGCATTATTTAACTTAATGACTCCAGCGCAGCAGCAAGCGCTCTTTGCAAATACTGCAGCTTCAATCGGTGGCGCATCTATTGAAGTACAAAAACGTCATATTCGTAACTGTTTAAAAGCAGCACCAGCCTACGGTGAAGGTATCGCAAACGCTCTTGATATATCATTAACCAAGCTTTAATTAAGCGTTAAATTAACTCGTTATGGTACTAAAGCAGGTAGTTATCTCCAAAATACCTGCAATTATTGATACTAACGCCACGAATAAAGGCTATTGATACAGCGTATTATTGTGCTTTATCCAACCCGCCTTGTGCTCAGCTAACGCGTTATTTTTATGAGTCCAATGCACTAAGCCGCCAAAACGATTCCATTGATAAACTCCATAAAACTCGACTTTATCACCAATATTTAAATTATTGATACGCCGAGATATATCAATATTATGCACAACTAACACTGATTTTTTATTGTTAAGTTTAACGGTAAACTTTTGATGTCGACTACCTTTAAGATCATCAGCAAAAATTTTTTCAACACTACCTTTGCCATACAAATATTGGCTAATCATAATTTATCCTGCCACAGAAATATTAATGCCGTCATTTATCCAGCATGATAGTTTTAACCACTTTATCTTTATTTTATCTGCGATATTTTAAAGTATACCTCTTTAGATTAAGGCTAATATCACTCAGCTTTAGTTTTACCGCTGGGCAGATAAAAATATACTTTTACCTTTTAAAATAATAAGTTAATAACAGCTCTGGAACTAAAGTAGCATTCAATAAGTTTGCTGTATGCGCCATGCTGTTTAACATCAAAAACTGCGTTTCTTAGCTTCTTACTCTATGGAATTTAATATGCTTAAACATTTAACTGCTTTTATTATCATTTTAACCCTTTTTTTTAGTGTTAACAGCTTAGCTGAGTCCTCAGTATTAACCGAATTTGGTAGTAACCCAGGCGAATTAACCGCAAGTTATTTTCAAGGTGCTAAGAGTAATAACAATCTCATAGTGCTATTGCATGGTTGCGTTCAGCAAGGAGAAGTACTTGCACAGCAGACTGGTTTACTCGCGCTAGCAAAACATAAGCAGTTCTCCTTACTGATTCCGCAACAAAGCGAAAATAACAATATTAAGGGCTGCTTTAATTGGTTTTCTAAACAGGATATTGAAAAAAACCAAGGTGAAAGTCTGTCAATAAAAAATATGATCACCACGGTAAATGCTGAACAAAGTTTTAACAATATCTACATCATAGGGTTATCAGCCGGTGGCGCGATGGCAAGTTCAATGCTAGTTAATTATCCAGAGATTTTTACTGCCGGTGCCATTGTCGCAGGTATCCCCTATCCCTGTGCAAATAATTTAATTACCGCTATTGCCTGTATGCGCAGTGGTCCATCGCAAGAGCCTGAGCAATTGACAGAATTAGTCAAAAAAATAAACCGTACACAAACTCACTGGCCGGCCCTATCAATATGGACCGGTAATCAAGACTCTGTGGTTAATGCCAAAAATGCTCAGTACCTTGCCAGACATTGGGCACAATTAAGTCAATCGACAAAGCAGCCGACGATCACGGAACATTCAGGCTATACCATTAGCCAGTGGCAAGGGCTGGATAAACAAATCACTGTCGAACTGATCGAAATTGAAAATATGGATCACGGTATTGCTGTTGCCCCAGAACTCAGTAACGGTGGCAGTGAAGCACCATTTGTTATTAAAACACCAATTAGCACAATTTTATATTTGCTCGAGACATGGAAAATATAAAAAATGCGTTGTATAAGCAAAGAAACAGTAAATATTATCGATTGCAAATCAATATAAGCAATATATTACAACAACTTAAATCATAATCGGGTCGACATACTACTATAGTACAAATTATCTTCTGGCAAATTTACTATAGAGTTTTATCCACACCAATAAAAAACAATAAAGTGCGTAAATTAGCGATTTATTAGATATAAAACACGGGGAAAATTATGAAACGTTATACTGGAAAGTTGAGTTATTTAGCCATAACCATTTCAGCGGTTCTCGCTAGTCAAAATCTTATGGCGGCAGAAGTTGATCGAGCGCTAAAAGATGATCCAACATTAGAGCGTATTGAAGTTACTGCGCGTAAATCTGTTGAAAGTTTGCAAGAAGTGCCTGTTACTATGACCTCATTAAGTGCCGATGAATTATCAGAAAGAGGCATTGAAACAATCACTGAAGTACAACAGTTTTCTCCAAATACCACGTTGCAACGCAGCCGTGGCACTAACTCAACAATCACAGCATTTATTCGTGGTGTTGGCCAACAAGACCCGTTATGGGGTTACGAAGCTGGTGTTGGTATTTATATCGATGATGTTTACATTGCTCGTCCACAAGGTGCAGTGCTTGATTTACTCGACATTGAACGCGTTGAAGTATTACGCGGACCTCAAGGTACCCTTTACGGGAAAAACACCATAGGTGGCGCAATAAAATATGTCACGAAAGAAATGTCCGGTGATGCCGAGTTTAAAATTCAAGGAACCGTGGGTCAGTACAATCAAAAAGATATAAAATTAACCGGTCAATACCCAATAATTGCTGACAAACTTTATGTTGGTTTTGGTTTAGCCAGCATGCAACGCGATGGCTACGGTGAATTTTTAACTTCTGACTTACCCAATCAAGATAAAGAAAACTACAATAAAGATCTAATGGCAAGCCGTATTAGCCTTGAATATCATGCCAGCGATGATTTACTTTTCAGTTTAGATTGGGACAAAACAACTGATGATTCAAACGCTAAAGGGGGTTATCGTTTACTGCCAAGTAAATTAACTGATGCACCCGTACCGGATGATTTTTACGATTCATACACCAGTTTACCCACTTGGAATGAAGTTGAGCTAGAAGGTATTAGCTTTACGGCAAAATGGGATGTGAGTGATGCCACGACACTCAAGTATGTTTTTTCATCACGTGATAGTTACTCGCCAACCAATATCGATTTTGATAATACTGCTTTAAGAATTTTTGATGTTCCTGCAATTTATGACGACAAGCAAAAAACACATGAAATTCAACTAAACAACACCGGTGACAATTATAAGTTTGTTTCAGGTTTATATTATTATGATGGCGAGTCCTGTGGACAATTTGAGGCTATTTTAGAAGAGCTTGGAAAAACAGCTTTCGGTACTCCGGGGTTAACCCGTGAGGTTAGTGGTTGTAGTAACTCAAAAAGTACCGCGGCGTATGCTCAATTTAGCTATGAGCTATCAGAAAAGTGGTCAGTTACTGCCGGTGCTCGTTACACTAAAGATGAAAAAGCAGCCTTAGTTCGCAATGGTTTAATCTTTGATACTGTTTACCCTGAATCAGGTTGGGTGGATGGCTATGTTCGACCAGAAGGTGAATTAGTCCCCATTGTACTTGATGATGAAAAAGACTGGTCTAAATTTACTCCGCGTATTGGCGTTGAATATCAAGCCAGTAACGACTTAATGTTTTTTACCAGTTTTGCACAAGGCTTTAAATCAGGTACTTTTAACCCCCGTGCAACAGCTGCAGAGCCAGCAGCAAACCCAGAAGATGTTGATTCATTTGAAATCGGTATGAAGAGTGAGTGGTTAGAAAACCGCTTACGTGCCAATATCACATTATTCTCACTTGATCATAAAGACCGTCAATACATTTCGGTATTGCCAAGTGAAGATGCGAGTGTTTTAAATCAACGCTTAGGTAATATTGGTAGTTCTGATGCAACAGGTATCGAGGCTGAATTTACATATCTAGCAACTGATGACTTAATGTTATCAGCGAGCTTTGGTTTTATTGATTCTGAATTTAAAGATGTTATCGATACCGACCCAGTTACTGGTGAAGAGTTTGATAAATCAGATAGATTCTCAATTTCAAATACGCCTGACTACACCTTTAATCTTGGCGTAAATTACACCATTGAATCAACTGTTGGTGACTTTATTATTAATGCAAGTTATTACTACAGAGATGATTATGTCTTGTTCGAGGAAGATAGTTTATTAACACAGGATGGCTACGGTTTAGCTAACATTAGTGTGGTTTGGTACAGTGATGACAGTAACTGGAATGCAGGTTTACATGTTAAAAACTTAACCGATGAAGAGTATATGATTGGTGGTTATCAGTTTGTTGCGCCGTTAGAAGATGGAGGCTATGCACCAGGATTAGGTGGTGATAATACGTTAATTGGCTATTACGGCGATCCAAGAACAGTATCTTTCACCGTTGGATACCAATTTTAATTGCTTGTGTTATTGTTTTAATACCTGATTTAATACCTAAAACAAAGAGCTGAATTATTCAGCTCTTTTTCATCGAGCAGTTTACCGTCAAATCAAGACAATACGGGAGTTTTCAATGTCAACAGCAAAAGTAATTATCGCCGATGATCATCCATTATTTCGTACCGCCTTAAAACAAGCGATTGTTGAATGTATCGATGATGACGAAACCTTAGAAGTGGATAACTTTCATGATTTACTTAAAGAAGTCAGCAACAACAGTAACTTAGAACTTGTTTTTCTCGATTTACATATGCCGGGTAATGATGGCTTTACCGGCTTAACCCAATTACAAAACCACTTTCCTGATATTGTCGTGATCATGGTATCATCCGACGACAATTCAGAAACCATGCAAAAGGCGATTAACTTTGGTGCAGCAGCCTTTATTCCAAAATCGGCTGATTTAGCCACTATAGCTCAGGCCATTGATACGGTTTTAGAAGGCGGTATATGGTTACCAGAACATATCGAGTTTAATGCCGATCAACAAATAGATATTGCGCATCAAAAACTCGCTAAACAATTAAGTCAACTTACGCCACAGCAATACATAGTGTTGACCCAAATTGCTGATGGTCAGTTAAACAAGCAAATTGCATATGATCTCGACATTAAAGAAACCACAGTCAAAAAACATGTTTCAGCGATATTATTAAAACTAGAAGTTAATAATCGCACACTGGCCGGCCTAGCCTATCAACAACTCATGCTAACCCCAACACAACATCTCAATGTCTGTTAAAGGTATAAGAGGGTTTAGCCATTTGAGACAAATGCGTTAATACTTATTGCAGAAAACATTGACAGACAATGCAATAAGTAGAAGAGAGTAAACCACTTAGCTGAGTATGTATCAGCTCTACAATCGATACGTAAAAGACTTAGCTATAGTATTTATTATATTTGTGCTTATGACTATCGATGTTTATACAAGGTAGATAAATATCTAGTCAATATATTAGCGAGTAAACTATAGAGCCTTTTAACGTCATCAAGTAACTTTATGGTCGCAAGTAACATGTTTTTTTCGCGTAATTTTGAACCAAAAAATCATTTCAAAAATTAGCCCTAAAGCAATAAAAATGACCATGCTCTGAGAAAAACCATAATGGTATGACACCAATGCAGCTAATAATAGCAGCGCAAGAATAAGCCACTTTTTAAACATATTGATAACCTCTAATAAAATAAAGTCCAAGCTAACAGACAAAATATATGGCTAAATGGTGCTAAAAACAAATAAAGCTTGTAAGCAAATATTTATCTCAAATTATAACGATGGCTCTGCATGGTAAATGCTTTCAAATGATATGAATAAATGACAACGGCTATATTTGCTATTCTCTGTCATGTAATACCAATTTTACTAACTTGGTATAATTCAAGACTCGTCACCATAACTGTACCTCGATGAATTTCTCTGCCCTTTTTAACATCAACGACGTCTTTTTTTTGAAAACCAAACTTGCCATAAAATATTTTTGCTCGACTATTGCCATAATATAAAGTCCAATTACCCACCCCATTTATTAAATGGATAATATAAGCTTTTGAAATTTAGAAACTAAAATATTTATAAACTACAATCAAGGCCAAAATAAGTACATTCGCAACCTAACTATAATTAATTAAAAAACATTTATGTGCGAATAAATCATCAATTTATACTAAAACTATCGCTTTTATAGCTGACCTTGGTAAAATTTTAATCGACGCAATAATTAATTAAAAAATAAAGTCAGTTTGCAAGATATTGTTACTGCCCTTCGCACTCGATTTCGCTATAATGTTGCGCGCTTAAATTTAAGCTAACTTCTCATCCACTTTAAACAGGTAATTTGCATGTCGGTACAACAGCAGGAAGTCGATCTACGACGCACCTTCGCTATTATTAGTCACCCCGATGCGGGTAAAACGACGATCACGGAAAAGGTCTTACTTTTTGGTCAAGCTTTACAAAAAGCCGGGACGGTAAAAGGTAAAAAGTCGGGGCAACATGCAAAATCTGACTGGATGGAAATGGAAAAAGACCGTGGTATTTCAATTACCACCTCGGTAATGCAATTTCCTTATGAAGGCTGTTTAGTTAATTTATTAGACACACCAGGCCATGAAGACTTTTCAGAAGATACCTATCGTACTTTAACGGCCGTTGACTCCTGTTTAATGGTTATTGACGTTGCTAAAGGTGTTGAGGCTCGTACCATTAAGTTAATGGAAGTTACTCGCTTACGCGATACGCCAATTATCACTTTTATGAATAAAATGGATCGTGATGTTCGTGACCCAATGGAAGTAATGGATGAAGTTGAAGACGTACTGAAAATTAAATGTGCGCCGATTACTTGGCCAATAGGTATGGGGAAAGAATTCAAAGGTGTTTATAACATTTTAACCGATGAAATCTTTTTATATCAAACCGGCCAAGGTCATACTATTCAAGAAAAACGCGTGATTAAAGGGATCGATAACCCCGAGTTAGATGCTGTTATTGGCAACTACGCGGAAGATTTACGTGAAGAACTTGAACTTGTTGTCGGTGCCTCACATGAGTTTAATCATGAAGAGTTTTTGAAAGGCGAACTAACACCGGTATTTTTTGGCACCGCACTAGGCAACTTTGGCGTCGATCATATGCTTGACGGTTTAACCCGTTGGGCTCCTAAGCCATTACCGCGCGAAACTGATACTCGCATTGTTAATGCCGAAGAAGAAAAATTCTCAGGTTTCGTGTTTAAAATTCAAGCTAACATGGATCCAAAACATCGTGACCGTATCGCTTTCATGCGTATTTGTTCAGGCAAATATGAAAAAGGCATGAAAATGAAACAAGTCCGTATTGGCAAAGACGTTAAAATTGCTGACGCGGTAACGTTTATGGCTGGCGATCGCTCTAACGTAGAGCAAGCTTATGCCGGTGATATTATTGGTTTACATAACCACGGTAGCATTCAAATCGGCGACACATTTACCGCTGGCGAAAACATGAAATTTAGCGGTATTCCAAACTTTGCTCCGGAAATGTTCCGTCGTATTCGTTTGCGTGATCCACTAAAAGCTAAGCAATTGCAAAAAGGCCTTATTCAATTATCTGAAGAAGGGGCTGTGCAAGTATTTAGACCATTCAACTCTAACGATATGATCGTTGGCGCCGTAGGTGTATTACAGTTTGAAGTGGTCGTGCAACGTTTAAAAACTGAATATAATGTTGACGCTATATATGAACCGATCAGTGTTGCTACTGCCCGTTGGTGTACCTGTGATAACGAGCGTACGTTAGAGCAATTTCAGAAGAAAGCTTATGATAACTTGGCACTTGATGGCGGCGATAACTTAACCTACATAGCGCCTACCATGGTGAATTTAAGCTTAGCGCAAGAACGTCATCCTGATATTGAGTTCCACAAAACACGCGAACATTAATCAATAGCCGTTGATGACAAGTAAAAGTCAATCAAGTAACTTATAGATAAGCGCAGTGCTTTGTCCTGCGCTTATATGCTCAAGTCTCAATGCTAGGCTTGGGTCGATAATCCAATTAAGAGTTAATTTACATGAATATTAGTAACATCCTAAGTGAGAAAGTTAGCGCTGCTATGGTCGCAGCAGGTTTACCTGAAGGGACAAACCCAGCGATAAGTTTATCAAATCGAGCAAATTTCGGTGATTACCAAGCAAACGGTGTTATGGGTGCAGCTAAGAAATTAAAAACCAACCCACGTGAACTGGCAATTAAGGTTGTTGAAGCGCTCGACTTAACCGGCATCGCTGAAAAAGTTGACTTAGCTGGCCCTGGGTTTATTAATATTCATTTAGATAAAAATTGGCTAGCGACACAGTTAAACCTGATATCGAATGACAAAAACCTTGGCGTAAACCAATCAGCAGAGCCACAAAATGTTGTTGTCGATTACTCTGCGCCTAACCTCGCAAAAGAAATGCATGTCGGTCACCTACGCTCTACCATTATTGGTGATGCGGTTGTTCGAGCTTTAGAGTTTCGCGGCGAACATGTGATCCGCCAAAATCACATGGGTGATTGGGGTACACAGTTTGGTATGCTATTAGCACATTTAAGCGATAAATTAGCGTCAAATGAAGTCGCTGAAACTGCACTGGCTGATTTAGAAAACTTTTACCGTGAAGCTAAAATTCGTTTTGATAACGAAGAAGGCTTTGCTGATCGTGCCCGCGACTATGTGGTAAAACTACAAAGTGGTGAAGCGCAATGTGCTGTACTTTGGCAACAATTCATAGATATTTCCATAGCGCACAGTGAAGAGATTTATCAAAAACTCAATGTTACGCTAACACGTGATGACATCATGGGTGAAAGTGCTTACAACGATGATTTATCGAACGTCATTGATGAATTAATGGCACAAAAAATTGCTGTAGAAGATCAAGGCGCAAAAGTTGTTTTTATTAACGAAATGGCCAATAAAGATGGTGACCCTTCAGTCTTTATTGTACAAAAATCTGGCGGCGGTTATTTATACGCGACGACCGACTTATCAGCCTGTCGTTACCGTAGCGGTGAATTAAAAGCCGATCGCATTATTATCTTTACCGATGCCCGCCAAGCCCTACATTTTAAACAAGTGGAAATTGTTGCTCGTAAAGCTGGCTTTTTACCTGAACATGTCGGTTATGATCATTGCCCATTTGGCATGATGATGGGAGACGACGGAAAACCATTTAAAACGAGAACAGGTGGTACGATTAAACTTGCTGCATTACTTGATGAAGCGATCGTGCGTGCAGCAACGTTAATCAAAGAAAAAAACCCAGAGATTACTGAAGCTGATTTAGCGGAGATTTCACATAAAGTTGGTATCGGCGCGGTTAAGTTTGCCGATTTATCGAAAAACCGTACTAGTGATTATATTTTTAACTGGAAAACCATGTTAAGTTTTGAAGGTGCAACGGCACCTTACTTACAATATGCTTACTCTCGTATTCAAAGTATTTTTACTAAAGCTAATTTTTCAACAACAAATAGCATGCAAACCATTACTATTATTGAATCACAAGAAAAAGCGTTAGCATTAAAGTTATTACAATTAGAAAATGTAATCGACGCTGTTATCAGCGAATGTACGCCTAATTTATTGTGTAATTATTTATATGAGCTTGCTAGCCTATATATGAGTTTTTACGAAGCTTGCCCTATTTTAAAAGATGATATTGCAGTCGACATTAAACAATCACGATTAGCACTAAGCTACATTATTGCCAACACCCTTAAACAAGGTCTAGATATTTTAGGCATAGACGTTATGGAACGTATGTAACTTCTAGTTATAAAAAATATCGACAAGGCAATGTGTTGTAAATGAAAGTATTATTAATTGATAATCTTAGTGGTCAGCTGTTGGCGCTTAAGCAAGCGCTAACTAATTCTCGGGCAAAATTCGCTCATGTAACAGGCTTAAATGCGGCGGTTTCTGCCCTTTCACAACACCAGTTTAATGTGGTTATATGCGCGGCAATGGTCGATAACAGTAGTGGTGACGCTATACTTGAAATGGTGTCAAAAAAGTTTCCGACTATCGTGCGCATATTGATTGATGGCAACGAGCAACAGCCACATAGCATTGCCCATTACTGTTTTGCCCAACCTTTAGAATGCCGTGTCATTGTTAGCACCATTACCCAATTAACGAATAATAATCAAGCTATTACTAAAGATATTATTGTCAAAACCATTGCTAATATCAAAGTATTACCCAGTCCTCCAAAAGTTTATATGCAGCTCAATGCCATTTTAAAAGAGCGTAATTCTGACTCTCATAAAATAGCTGAAATTATTCAACAAGACCCTGCCCTCACGGCAAAAGTATTGCAATTTTCTAACAATACTTTTGCAACTAACGGCAAGCCGATGATGAATATTAGCGATGCTATTACTAAAATGGGTATTGATACTTTATGCTGTATCGTGATGACAGCTGAGTTATTTGCTTATAATCCAAAAATCAAAGACTTTTCGATACTTGATGAACAACTACATTGTTTAGCAACAGCAAAACTGGCAGCATCAATGGTTAAAGCCGAATTAAAGCAAGATGCCATGATCGCGGGTTTACTGCACGATATTGGTAAGGTGGTACTCTTTGAAGTCAATGAAAAATCGACCGCGTTATTCTTTACCCATCGTATCAAGGATAACGATAACATCGCGTTAGAAAATAAAATATTCGCCAGTGATCATTGTCATGTCGGTGGCTATTTATTACATATCTGGGGTTTTACATACCATATCATCGAGGCCGTTGTTTTACATCACAGTCCAGAAAAGCTACGACAAAAAAATTTTGGTGTTGCACAAGCGGTTTATCTTGCTAATGTACTTATTAATAAGCAAACACCGGACGTTGAATTTATCAGCCATTATAAATTAACCGGTGTTATTGACGCACTAACTCAACGAGCAGAAAAACTCACTTAACTTATCGCTGCATTCATAATAAGTTATTGGAGCTAAGAGGCCAAACATGTTGCGCTTTACCGACAGCCACTGTCATCTTGATTTTGATGCCTTCACTAATGAACTTGCTCAACTGCTTGAGCAATGTCAACAAGCAAAAATTCACCGTATCATTATCCCCAGTATAGGACCTAAAAATTGGCATAAAGCCCTTACTCTTGCTAAAAATCACAGTACAGAAGCGTTAAACCTACAGCCATGTTTGGGCATACACCCATGGTTTCTTGATGATTTAACTACCGATAGTTTCGATACTTTAGCGCAGTTAGTACAACAACAGATAAATAACATTGTCGCTATAGGTGAGGCCGGTATCGATGGCGTTATCGATAAAGAACAGCAAAACTTGTCACTGCAAATCGAAGTATTTGAACAACAATTATCGCTCGCTAAAAACTATAACTTACCCATTATTGTTCATCATCGTCGCTCACATCAACATATTGTGCCTATGTTACGAAAAAAAAACTTACTTAAAGGTGGAATTATCCATGCTTTTTCAGGCAGTTATCAACAAGCAGTGCAATATATCGACTTAGGATTTAAACTCGGTATAGGCGGAACTATTACCTATCCAAGAGCAGAAAAAACCATCAAGGCAATCAAGCGGCTACCATTAACTAGCTTAGTGCTAGAAACCGATGCACCTGCGATGCCTTTATATGGTTTTCAAGGTCAGAATAACTCACCATTACAGTTGATAAAGGTTTTTCAAGCCTTGACTAGCATACGCAGTGAATCAGCGACAGAACTTGCCCATGCCTTAGAGAATAATATTAATGCTGTTTTACCTACCCCAAGAGCACCTGAGTAATAAAGCTTAAGCAATAGGGGGTCTATATCCTTGACGGCTAAAGCGATTTAGGCCTCGTGTTAACAGAAAACCAATAACACCAGCCACGATTAACAGTAAGCGCATAATATCGTACTGTGAACGGCTATTTTCAGCCAATTCATCGGCTAAGATTGAACGATGAAGTGATAATCGAATATAACCATTTAATTGCTCTGTCCGTAACTCTTGAACAAAAGGCAGCAGCTCATCAGTGTGATTGATTTTATTAATACTAACGCCAAATAGATCATTAATAGACTCTGCTTGTTCTGAACTAACAATTTTTTGCCCGGTAGTGTCATAAACATGAACACTTTTCACTAAAGCCTGCTGTACTAAAGTATCAGCATAGCCTTGTAGCGAACTATGCTTTTGCGTCAAATAAGGTGTCGCGCTCGCGGCTGCTTGTGCTAAATAAAGCTGACCTACTTTATACACATGTGCTTGGATCTGTGCTTGCTGTGCATCACGGCTATTGACCCAAAAGTTCATTAACAGCACAAGTAATAAAATAGCCATAGCTAATTGCAATATTTTATTATAAATCGGCGATAATTTAGGGTATAAAGGCTGTTCTAGTTGCTTCATAAAACGTATTGTTTCCTACATTTCTATAACTACACTATAGAACCACATTTACACTTTTTATACTAGGGCAGTTGTTTTAAAGCGTATTTTTCAAATAAGGCATTACCGTGACAATCGAAAAAAAATCAGTTTCCCTCGCGAATATTCAGCATTTAAATTTAACACAATGGTTGCCAACCGACTCAGTCACTAATGAAATTTTGCTGACTTTTGATAAAGAACAGTTAATATTTACTGTCACTGAGCATCCCGCTTTATCAGCAATAATAGCTCCACCTGAGCCGTTAGAACTTGTGGTTTTTGGCGACATGAAACTTGATACCTTTACTCATTTACTTAATGAGTGCCAACTAACACTTTTATCCCTACAGCAAGTAAATCAACGCAATAACGCCATAAGTTATCGATTTTCTGTACAAGTAGACGATATAAAAACGGCCCGGGAGCGATTAGTAAAATTCAATATATCTAAACAAGTTGAATCCGCATTATTAATCAATGCGCCAACACTAGCTCAACCGGGACTTTTGGTTATGGATATGGATTCAACGACAATAAAAATTGAATGTATTGATGAAATAGCAGCACTTGCCGGTGTCGGCGAAGAAGTAGCAGCAGTAACTGAGCAGGCTATGCAAGGACAACTCGACTTTAGCGAAAGTTTACATCAACGCGTCGCTAAATTAAAAAATGCTTCTGATGATATATTAGCGCAAGTAGCACGTAATATCCCCCTGATGGAAGGCTTAGAAACCTTAGTTAGCGCATTAAAAGTACATCATTGGCGCATTGCTATTGCTTCAGGCGGGTTTACCTATTTCGCAGATCATTTACAACAAATGTTAGCACTCGATGCTGCGGTAGCGAATATTCTAGAAATTGATAATCACCATTTAACCGGCAAAGTTTTAGGTGCGGTAATTGATGCAAAAGCTAAGGCCGATTGCTTAGAGCGATTACAAACAGACTTTAATATTGCCGCGACACAAACCGTGGCTATGGGTGACGGTGCAAATGACTTAGTAATGATGGCAGCAGCTCACTTAGGCGTGGCCTTTCATGCAAAACCTTTAGTGTTAGCACAAGCTGATGCCTGCATTGCCACTTCAGGCTTAGACTGTTTATTACATTGGCTGAAATAACGCTAGCGAATAAGCTAAGGGGAACGCTGGCTAACGATAAACACCGTTAGCCAGCGTTAACTTACCGCATCAGTTGATAACGAAAAAGCACTTCATGGGTTATATCAAAAATTTGTCCAACGCCGGCAACACTGAAAATATCTTGTTCAATTTGTTTGCCGCGATGAATAGCATATGAGCTAATATAACTGAGTTCAGGATGCAGATGAGCCATGTCAGGTTCGCTAGCTCGTGACAATTTCATCATGACACAGAAAAACTTACCTTTTTTCAAAGCTTGATGAATAAAAAACTCTTTTACTTTGTCATTGGCGAACTCTGAGGCAAGCTTGATCGTTATCGCTTTCTCCACCACTTCAACACTGGTATTAATAGCAATATAAATTAGCTCCGTGCTTGCGCCATCGGTGCTTTGCTTTTTCTTTAACTTAGCAGTCAGTTTAGCCATAATATCAGCATGACCAAAAACAGGGTATAAGTTGTAATAGCCATCAAGATCACTGAGTTGCTTCAACGCTGACATTAACTTACTACCGTAATCTCCGCCCGCAATCACTTCTGCTTTATAACGACTACCACTGGTTTGCACGATAATAGATGATAATGCTGAACTCGCACTGTAGATATTACGCAATGCTTTTGCTAAACCTGGGCTAGACATAGCATATTCATCTGGCGTTAACTTATCGCGATTTTTATCAATCAAGGCTTTAAAGAACTTACGCCCAATATGTTGATGTTTTTCGACATATACGCGTAAATTAACCACTGTTTTTGCCGCATTTAAGCGCATAACCTCGTACGGTAAACCAGATAAATCAAATGCAGAGGTGATTTTTTGTAAGGCCGGAAAGCTAACATAAACAATATCTCCTTTACTCAAAATCGTCGACTTATCTAGTTCAACTTTTAACCCTGATTTAGAAAAGTCATGTGAAACCCCTTGCCACATAACATTTTCAATTTTAACATGTGCTGGCGTTTTATAAGTAAAGCGTAATTCTTGACGTTGGTTTTTATAATTGATACCAACTTCATCAACACTAAATGGTTTACTGAGCCGTTTATGACCGAAGTTTTTCAGTTTAACGGTGTTAATACCTTCATAAGACAGTGACTGGTATGCCTGTATGCTTTCACTATCTGTTACCTCGCTTGCCACAACGATATAAGGCGTTTTCGCAAGTAAAGCTTTGACTTCGTCAGATACTGGGGTATTCAAATATTCATTTTGTTTAGCAATGGTATTTGATAATGTTAAAAGTGATTCAGCACGACGTGAAAAGACATCCAACAGAGACAGTTGAATAATTGAAAAACTCTCTTTTGCTGCTGCAAAGCCTAAAAATTGCAACATAAAATCTTTATCTTCAGCCAATTGCAATTCATCAGCGGTATAGAAATAAGACTTGCCTTGGCTTTTATGAATAAAGCTAAAAACCAATAAAGGCTTACCTGATACAGCTAACTGCTTAAGTCGCTCAATTCGCTCTGGTGTCATTAAGCAATATAGAGTCGAATAACGCTTTTCATCTTGCCAATATTGATATAAACCTTGATTATTATTACAAGTTAATGCGTATTTTGGTGTTAATACTTCATCATTTTTTTCAAAAAAAACAGGGAGTTCATTTGATTTAGGAAGAACATATTGCTCATAACTACGTGACTGTAATGCACTAATAGTATTATCTAAATTAATTTTATATCGGCGTTTATTGCCTTGAATAAAACCAACAAGAAATTGTCTAAAACCGTCTGGGCGCGGTTTTTTATCAACAACCCTTTGGACTCCGACTAACTGTACATTGTCTAATGTAGTGATATTTTTTACTTCATAGATAAAAGTACTATCAGCACCAAACTGAAACTCTTCTTCCAAACCTCGAAAACGCAACGTCAGTTGCATGCCGATTTTAATAGGCTTAAAGCCACTAATTCTAAATTTACAACCACTAACGCTAATATCTGAACTGGTACATTCAAAACTAATACCATTACTTAACGATACCTGAATTGCCACAGCAAAATTCATTCGCTCTTCACGACGATTATAGTAAGGACCAAAACTATAAAATTTTGCCGGACATTGTGATTTTTCGAATGTTTTTGCAGCGTCTACTTGTGAGGTTAAGCTGGCCTTTAGTTTCTCTTTTTGATAAATAACCCGAAAATTATTTTCAGTGTTCATGGTTGCTTCGTAAACACCAAAGGTATAGCCATTGTAACGTGTAAACGCTTCAGTAAACACGCGGCTAGCAACTGCATCTAAGTAGTGTGTTCTCTCTTCGTGTTCAAAGGCTTTACACTCCCCGTCAACATGGCCACGTAAGTCGATTAAACGTGTGCATGGTGCAGCTAAGCGCTTTAACTCCATTTTTAACAGAAAGCGTTCAGTTTTCGGGATTTTTTTCGTGGCAGCAATAAACCTAGCTTCAAAGTCACTTGTTAAGACCTGGCCACTGAATTCATCGATAATTTTTTGATATTTTGAAAAATCTTTATTCATTTACGCGTCAATATCTTTACAATAAAGAAAACTACTCATCGTATATTAATCCTAAGTATAAATGGCTTAATAGCTAATTAACACCACAATAACATTTAAGATTAACATTAATGAGTAAACATTGGGTATGTTAAGCAAAAACTATACCTGTAAAGTAGTAACAAAAAAAGTAAAACTGAGCACTGAAATTAATTTAACTAACGCGTTGAATATAATTATAAAAATTACAGCATAATAATTTCATCCCTGACAAACGGCGATCCCATCATTTATTGCGCCAGCTTTTTGTCATAATTTCAACTCACGTTTTGTCATAATTTCAACTCACGTATAACGTGTATTAGGTTAAAATACTTAAATTTAGAAAATAGGTAGCCAAATGGCAAAGTTAGCAAAATTAGAATTCGTTTGTACCGATTGCGGTATGAACTACCCGCGTTGGCAAGGGCAATGTAGATGTGGAGCATGGAATACCTTAACAGAAATGAAAATCCCAGCTAACCAGAGTAAAAGTGCAACTAAAAGTCGTATTTCAACTGGCGGTTATGCCGGTGGTACCGGTGGTGGTTCAAAAAAAATTAATGAAGTTGAATCAACTGAGGCGGAAAAACAACTTACCGGTATAGGTGAACTGGATCGTGTATTGTGTGGCGGTGTAACTACTGGCTCAGTCAATATAATCTCAGGTGATCCTGGCGCGGGGAAAACCACATTACTTTCCGATTTAGTCGCTCGTATGTCGCAGCTCATGCCCTCACTTTATTGTACAGCTGAAGAATCACTTTCACAGTTCAAAAACCGCGTGCAACGTTTAAAGCTTGATTATAACCCTGACGAATTGTATTTATTATCCGAAACCAGTGTTGAAGCCATTATTGCAGAGTTAGAACAAAAGAAAATAAAATTTGCCGTGATTGACTCCATTCAAGCCGTTGTTACCGATAATGCCAATGGCAGTCCAGGCTCCCCCTCACAAGTAAAAAGTGCCGCTCAAGCACTAACGCAATACTGTAAACAAAATAACGTTACTATGTTTCTTATTGCCCATGTTAATAAAAACAATGAAATTGCAGGGCCACAAACCTTAGTACATATTGTTGATGCCCTGCTCCATATCGATACCAACGATGGCCAAATAAGAACCTTGCGTGCCAATAAGAACCGTTTTGGTGACATAGACACTGTCGGTATTTTTAAAATGTGCGAGCGCGGCATGCTCAGTGTTGATAACCCGAGTGAGATATTTTTATCGGGCTCAAGCACCGAATCCCCCGGCTCTGCTATTACTTGTATCAGAAAAGGTAACCGAAATTTATTACTTGAAATCCAATGTTTAACCACAGAAACCGAAGCTGAATTTCCACAACGGGTTTGTGTTGGCTTAAATATGAACCGGATCAAAATGCTAACCGGAATTTTACGTAAACATACCAAAACCAAAATTTATCACGATACCTTTTTTAATATTATTGGCGGGCTAAAAATAGATGAATCAGAAACCTGTATTGATCTCGCCCTAGTCACGGCGCTGTTAAGTAGTTTGAATGAATTTGTTATCCCAAGAACCACCTGCATTATGGGAGAGCTAAGTTTAAATGGTGACGTGCGCCCAATTGATAGTGGCGTTCCTCGGGTAAAAGAAGCGGCTCAACATGGCTTCACGGAAATATTTATTCCCTTTCGTAACTATCATAAGTCGATGGAAGGTTTAGGGGCGAAAATAACCCCGCTAAAAACCATTCATGAATTAATTGAGCTCATTAAATAGTGTTTAGTAAGAAGTACTTAGTAAATAGCGCTTAAAAATCTTCAAGCAACTCGATATTCACAATGAATAAATGCAGAACATAAATTCTGCATTTATTATTTTCCTCTACCCTACATAGCTACCAAGCCTATTTAACAGCCGCAATATTACGATGGCTCATAATCTAAGTTAGCTGATAACCAACGTTCGGCCTGCGGCATGGTCATTTCTTTACGTGCAGCATAGCTTTCTACTTGATCTTGCGCCACTTTAGCGACGGCAAAATATTTCGAGTCTGGGTGTGCAAAGTACCAGCCACTAACCGCAGCGCCTGGCCACATAGCAAAACTTGAAGTTAGCTCCATACCAATATTTTCGTCCACGTTGAGTAACTGCCACAACAAGCCTTTTTCGGTATGTTCAGGACAGGCTGGATAACCTGGCGCAGGACGTATACCTTGGTATTTTTCGCGAATTAAACTGTCGTTATCAAGATTTTCATCCGCTGCGTAACCCCAATACTCTTTACGAATTTGCTCATGTAAATACTCAGCGCTAGCTTCGGCGAGTCTATCAGCAACGGCTTTAATTAAGATACTGTTGTAATCATCATGCTTGGCATCAAAAGCTTTTACTAACGCTTCAACCCCAAAACCGGCTGATACCGCAAAAGCGCCAACATAATCATCAACACCTGAGGCTTTATCAGCAACATAATCAGCTAAACAACGGTTAAATTGCCCTGCTGGTTTTTTACTTTGCTGACGTAATTGGTGCAGTTTCATTAACTTTTCCGTGCGCGATTCATCAGTATAAAGCTGTAAATCATCTTGCTCACGATTAGCCGGAAATAAACCAAACACCGCTTTAGCGGTTAACTTTTTATTATTAATAACATCATCTAACATAGCATTAGCATCGTTAAATAGCTTAGTGGCTTCTTCGCCCACCACTTCATGACGCAAAATCAACGGATACTTGCCCGATAACTGCCAAGTCATAAAAAATGGCGTCCAATCGATATAATTTCTCACGATATTTAAATCGATATTATCAAGTACCGTTACACCTAATTTATTGGGTACTTTAGGGGTGTAATGGTCAAAACTAATGGGTACCGCATTGGCACGAGCATCTTTTAGCGAAATTAAACTCGAACGTGGACCTTTTTTATAATGACGTTCGCGTACTTTCACGTATTCAGCTTTTTGTCGCTCAACGAAACCGGCTCGGTTTTCATCAGAAAGCAATGTGCTTACCACTGACACTGAACGCGAGGCATTAGGAACGTAAACGACAGGATGTTCATACTGCGGCTCAATTTTAACCGCCGTGTGAGCTTTTGAGGTAGTAGCACCGCCGATCAGTAAAGGTAATTCAAACTCCTGACGCTTCATTTCTTTCGCGACATGAACCATTTCATCGAGTGATGGCGTGATCAAACCCGATAAACCTATAATGTCGACTTTTTCTTCACGTGCAACGCGTAAAATATCTTCACACGAAACCATAACGCCTAAATCGATAATTTCGTAATTATTACACTGCAGCACAACGCCAACAATATTTTTACCAATATCATGAACATCACCTTTTACTGTCGCTAACAGTATCTTACCATTCGATTTTATTTCAGTTTTTTCCGCTTCAATAAAAGGATTTAAATGCGCCACAGCCTGCTTCATTACCCGGGCTGATTTTACCACTTGCGGTAAAAACATTTCGCCAGCACCAAACAAATCACCAACGACATTCATGCCATCCATTAATGGCCCTTCAATAACATCTAGAGGTCTAGTTGCCTCTAGTCGAGCGGCCTCAGTATCTTCAATAATAAATTCATTAATTCCCTTAACAAGAGAATACTCTAGGCGCTTTTTAACCGGCAGTTCACGCCAAGTTAAATCGGCTTTACTATTTTGACTACCCGCTTGACCACGATATTCTTGAGCAATGTCGAGCAAACGTTCAGTGGCGCCATCATCGGAGTTTTGAATAACATCTTCAACCGCTAAACGCAGGTTATCTGGAATATCAGAATAAATAGCTAATTGACCAGCATTCACTATGCCCATATCCATACCATTTTTTATTGCATGATAAAGAAACACTGCATGAATGGCTTCACGTACTGGATTATTACCACGAAATGAAAATGAAACATTAGACACGCCACCTGAGATCATCGCATGCGGCAAGTTTTGCTTAATGTCCGCTACCGCGTCAATAAAGTCGCGTGCATAATTATTGTGCTCTTCAATACCGGTAGCGACAGCAAAAATATTCGGATCAAAAATAATATCTTCAGCAGGATAGCCAATTTCATGCACCAAAATATCGTAGGCACGATGACATATTTCATACTTGCGCTCACGCGTATCTGCTTGGCCCTTTTCGTCAAAGGCCATGACAATAACAGCGGCACCATATCGGCGTAACAACTCTGCTTGCTGACGGAAGTTATCCTCGCCTTCTTTCAAGCTAATAGAGTTAACAACCCCCTTACCCTGAATGCATTTTAAACCCGCTTCTAAAATATCCCATTTAGATGAGTCGAGCATAATAGGCACTTTGGCAATATCAGGCTCACCGGCAATTAAATTTAAAAACCGCACCATAGCCGCTTGTGAGTCCAACATGCCTTCATCCATGTTGATATCGATAATTTGTGCGCCATTTTCCACTTGCTGTAAAGCAACGGCTATCGCTTGGTCGTAGTTCTCTTCGGTGATTAAGCGTTTAAAAACCGCAGAGCCGGTAACATTGGTGCGCTCGCCGACGTTAACAAATAAGCTGTCTGTTTTAATGGTTAAGGCTTCTAAGCCCGATAAACGACAAGCAATTTCTTTAGCGTTAATTGCTCGCGGTGCAATGCTCGCCACTGCATCGGCCATACCTTTAATATGTGCCGGCGTGGTACCACAACAGCCACCAATAATATTTAAAAACCCAGCATTTGCCCATTCCGCAACATGCTGATCCATGTCTTCAACAGTAAAGTCATACTCACCAAAAGCATTCGGTAAACCAGCATTAGGATGCGCAGATACCGCGACATCTGAAATACGACTTAATTCTTCGACATACTGACGTAACTCAACCGGACCAAGCGCACAGTTCAAACCAAATGAAATCGGCTTAGCATGCCGTAAAGAGTTATAAAAAGCTTCCGTTGTTTGCCCTGACAAGGTTCGACCTGATGCATCAGTAATCGTGCCTGATATCATCACCGGTAAACGTTCACCGCGACTTTCAAAAACGGTCTCAACAGCAAAAATAGCTGCTTTAGCATTTAAGGTATCGAATATAGTTTCAATCAAAATAATATCGCTGCCGCCATCAATCAAGGCATGGGTCGACTCAATGTAAGCATCTTTAAGCTCATCAAAAGTGACATTTCGATAAGCAGGATCATTGACATCTGGCGATATTGAACAAGTTCTATTGGTTGGCCCTAAAACACCGGCAACAAAGCGTGGCTTATCTGGATTATTAGCGGTGAATTCATCCGCCACTTCACGTGCTAGCTGCGCGGCTTTGAAATTAATATCAGCACTATGCGCTGCCATGTCGTAATCAGCCATGGCAATCGTCGTAGCGTTAAAGGTATTCGTTTCAAGAATATCAGCACCCGCTTCAAGATATTCACAATGAATGGCTTTAATAATGTCAGGTTGCGTCAGCACCAACATATCGTTATTACCTTTAACGTCACAATGCCAATCGGCAAATTGTTCGCCACGATAATCTTGCTCTTCAAATTTATAGGCTTGGATCATCGTACCCATTGCGCCATCTAAAATAAGAATGCGTTTTGCTAACTGCGCTTGTAATAAACCATAAGAGGAAGATTTCAGCACTTTTGCTTGAGAGTTTTCTGACTTAGACACGGGATTTCCCTGGATGAATGGCTTTAATATGGTCTGCATCTAATTGATACGGCGTAATTTGATAAACGTAATAGTTCAACCAATTGGTAAAAAGTAAACTGCCATGGCTACGCCACGTGTTTGCGGTATCACTTTTAGGGTCGTTATCAGTAAAGTAATTATCAGGTTTTGCAGCATGTCCGCCAGTATCAAGATCTCGAAAGTATTCCTCACTCAAAGTCGAAGCGTCATATTCTGGATGCCCGGTTAGGTAAACTTGTTGTTTGTTTTTACTGGCCGCTAAATAAACCCCAGCATCATCTGACTCAGCCAATATTTCTATATTATCTAACGTTTGATAATCAGCTTTATCAATATAACCATAACGGGAGTGTGGCACATTAAAGCTTTCATCAAAGCCTCGGGTTAGTTGCTCTTTCGGTTTTAAACAACGATGACGATAAACCCCTGAAAGCTTATGCTCACGCAAATGTCGTTTTAAACCATAATGATGGTAGAGCGCAGCATGGGCAGCCCAGCAAGAAAACATCGTTGATGTCACGTTTTGCTCTGCCCAGTCAAACACTTGGCAAATTTTATCCCAAAAGGTCACTTGCTGATAATCAAGCAATGCTAGTGGCGCACCGGTAATAATCAAACCATCATATTGTTTATGTTTAATATCATCAAATAAGCGATAAAAGTTATCTAAATGCGCTTGCGGTGTATTTTTAGATTCATTGGCATGTATACGGACAAATTCGACATTAATTTGCAACGGAGTATTCGCCAACATGCGCAAAATTTGCACTTCGGTTTCGATTTTATTCGGCATTAAGTTAAGAATTGCCACTTCCATTGGACGAATTTCTTGATCAGCAGCACGGCGTTCAGACATCACAAAAATATTTTCATGATCTAAAATCGTCAAAGCTGGCAGTTCATTGGGGATCTTAATGGGCATAGTACTAACCTAATATCAAATATTCTTAAAGTATAAGGTAACGCTGAAAAACAGCATTATTACCAACAAATTTTACCTGCCTATAATGTGACTTGGATTTCTAGCTATGTCAACCTCTAAACGTATAGACGTCTAAATGTTTTTTTATGATAATGACAATTTTATTATTAAGACAATGATTCAGCGATAAAAATTAGTCAGAAAATGACAAATAATACGTCTATTAAGCCTTTCAGGTTAACAAAATGATTTTAATGATTTTAATGATTTTACAAAGCGATGATGAAAAAGAGAGCATAGAAAGGAGTAAAATGTTTAAAAACTATCAGAAAAAAATTATAAACACCTGTTATATAATAATTTAACTTAAAGTTACGCATTTAAGCATTTATAAATTGAGTTAATAAACTTACCATAAAAACTGACGACATAACAAAATGGGTTAATACAGCATTGAGTGAAAAGTGCTTTTCTCAAAGATAAATTCAAAACATCTCAGCTTAAAATTTAACAGATAAAAACACGCTCATGAATAAAAAATAAAGCTCCGCGGCTAGTTATTTTTTTTACGGTACTTAACATAGCCATAAAAGTAATTTAACAATACCGCAATGACCAGTAGAAAAACACCGGAAGACATTTGCCTTTCATTTAGGAGCTTTAACTGCCAAAAGTAAGCAATAAATGCTAAAAACATCGCAAGTAACAATAAACTTATTCCAACACTTTTACCAAAGGCTTGAGGATCAGAAAAATTACTTTCCTTGTAGCCTGAAATTAGGCCTCTGCGCCCTTTAAAGGCGATCAAATAACCAGAAATACCACAAGGTAAAACAGCAAAGAATAAAATAATTAAAGCTTCAATCATCGACTTTTCAATAACGCAGCTCCTTAATGCGAACGCCAAACCAATAATTTTCTTCCACTCAGTAAAGTTTCAAAGGTTTAGCGGCACAGGTTCACAGTTCCAGATTGAACCTAAGTATCTACATCCTGTAGACAACAAAGATTGACGCTTTCTCAAAGCAACCCAAGGGGCTATAGCTAACTTTTAACCTAACATCGTTGAAAATTGTTAATGTAAATAACTACACCGAACACTTTTCACCTTGTGATCTCAAAAATTAGCTAATAGCAGAGACTAAAATGACAGATCAGCAGCCCCTAACAATAATAAGCACAAAAGCTAGCAGTAAATATTTAATGCTAGCTTTTGAAAAAGTGATCTTAGATTGAAACCATTCTTTAAAGGGAATAATTAACAACATCGGCGATAACATCAAAGCTCTAAACAATGCCAATGTTCCAATAGCACCAGCTACTTCGCCAAAATCGATCACCCTAGATTGATAAAATTGCAGCGCATAAGTGAGTACAATAAGTGCCTAAAGCCTTTGATCAGCCTTGCACTACGTTGAATTTTACTGACTTGATTTTTCGTTAAACTCAAATCATCCATAATACAAAACTCCATAATAATAATTTAACGCTCAATAAAGTGGCTAGCACTTAACTGATAGTGATAATAAAAGTCAACTGTATGTTGAATTTTTTGTTTAATTTACTATTCAATTATTTCTCTTTGTAATAGCGCAACCATATTGCCTATTTTAGCCGACCAAACATTTTGCGCTAATTCAGGAGTTAATATCTGTACAACCAGCCAACCTTCCTTGCCCTCTCGGTTAAATATTTCAGTAAAATCGGGCAGCTTAGCCTTTTTAATTCCAGCTAAAAACCCTTCTTTATACGCTAGTTCCAGAGTTTTATATTCGTATTTTGTCATTTTTATGACTTCCTGGTAATCAAGGTCATGAATACTGATATCAAAAACAGATGCTAATGCTTTTTTAGATTGAAGCGATGCTGATGCCTCATTTTCAATTCGCTGAATTGTCCTAAGGTTAAGCCCTGCAGCTATCGCAAGTTCATCTTGTGACCAAGAGTTTTTATTCCTTAAATCAATAACTAAGTTTGCATTAATCTTCATAAGTATCGACAACCTATTATTTTAGAGACCATTAAATTATCCACATAATTGCTAAAAACTTTACGACAAATCGACGAGATAATAACGACAACTATACGACATCTTTACGACAGCTGTGAAATAAGTCAACAAAACACAAAATAAAAACACTATAACGAGCACTTTACGTATTAATTAATCTGAATGATGCCTGCTCCCAACGCTCGATAAGTCAATACTGTTCAACACTACCAGCCATAAAACACATCCCAACGTAAAACTAACCGAACTGGCAACAATCTGCCAAATATCGATACCTGAAGAATAAATCAACACTGGGATTGCAATAAAGCTTCGTAAAATCAGAGTACCGTAATGGTAATTAACGCTAATTTAAATATTAAGGTATCTTGCTAGCATCTGCTAAAACACTCGACACAATAACCACTAAATCACTGTAATTAAAATAAAAACACTAATTCACCTTATGCTAACATACGTAAATTGAAACCGAAATGTGCAAGGAAGTGAACGAGATAACCAAAAATTTATTAAGCTGAAGTGTATAGTTAGTAGTATGGTTGAAAAAGTGGCTTTAACAACGAGAAGCGTTGAACCGCTGACCAAAGAGGATTATCGCACCATCTACCTATCATAACGGCGTGCGTAATCCTCCAAGAAAAGAATAGTCAGAAACCTAGCTATAGAAGGCTTCAACCGTTCCTTTTAACGTCATCAGAAGAGGTTGTCCTCGACGATCTAGCGCTTTAGGGTGTGGGATTTTTACCCATCCTTCACTGATGCAGTACTCTTCAACATCAGAACGTTCTTTGCCATTCAATATAATACCGATAGCATGTTCAAAAATTTCTGCCACGTGGTGTGGACTACGAGGGTTACCAGAAAGACGATCCGGTAAAGCCGGCAACGATGTACTATCGCTCATGTTATTAACCTGAATTAAATAAAAGTGCGCTATTGTAGACAATATCACTCTAGCGCTCAAGAACTGCAATAGAGTTTAGTCGCATTATGATGCGGCTACAGTCACCTACTTGATTGACCAGTAGGCTTCACAATTTTATTTCACCTTATCATCCACACTTCAAATTTTAAAAAAACTTAGGCGTATCAACCAAATAATACCAAACTCAGCTATAGCGAAAGAATTTCCTATCTTGCAAGTAGATAAAGCAACATTGTCTATAAAAGTGTTATAGATACGCCAAACTCAGGACAAGCACAATTGTTCAATAATTTATGACAATTACACGCCAGCCATATTAATTAAAAACAACGGTAAAAAACTATAAAGTAAAAAATCGATAAAAATAAAAGCTTGTTGTTAAATTATTAACATACCAACGTATTAAAGCAGAACCTAAAAGTAATTTAGCAAGTATCATTAGGCTATTTCTATAAAATAAATTAGCAATATTCAATTGACTCACCCCATGTATATGATGTCGATTAATACCAGTATAAAATTGCTGAAGTGTAGGTAAGGGGCGATAACAGAACCCGATAGCCTTAGGGTGCCAACGGTACTTACGTATCGCTGTTTCACGAGAATACAGCATATATCGATAAACTAGTATCGCGTTAAACAAGATGCCGATATAGATTATGAATACAGATGTCACAGCGGAGTAAATTAGGTGTTGCTAATCAACAGATTAGTAATTATCGGAAAAAACCAGGAACAATTATGGCAAGCAAAAGGCAGGATGCCTGCATGAAACCGACGAATTTACTTGTTTCATCTGCTGCGTTAACTCTTTTAATTTTAGCTGTGCAACTTTGGTTCTATTAATTGAACAAGGTCTAGTGAATTTTACTTGATGTGAGGAGCCACACCAACATTTAAAACAGCAGCTTAACAAGGTTAGTTATAATGCTGAACAAAGTGAGAAACAATCAACTGTAATTTATTCATTAAAAGACTTATAACTTATTTGTAACTCTATCTAAAAGGCTAGAATTTATTCTACTTTGAAAAACTTCAGGTTTTAATTTTAAAGACCACGATTTTATTAAATTCTCCCTAAACTCATAAATTATTTGTGGAGGGATTTTAGAGTCATTTACCTTTGACAGCTCGTCAGGAGCCTCTAATTCTAACATTTCGTATAGGTTTAATAGCTTATTTTTCTCGAAAGATAAATTTCGTTGAGTTGTAAAAGAGTTTATTAACTCTTTAGAAAAACTGGAATAGTGAACATTAAAGGATGTAGACCACAAATCTGCTAATGTATTGTCCGCATATTTAAAAGATCTTAATCCCGCCGTTACATATCTCCCTGACTTGACGGCTTTATCTAATGCTATTTTCGATTCTTGTATTACGTATAACTCTTCTATTTTAGTGAGTCTCTTATATTTTTTATATATCTGTTCTATTTGATTTTTGATTTCATCTGCTTTAGACATATCTACTTCAAACTCTTGATCATAAAGTCTAATAACTTTTTTACCGTTCCTTTCGTAAAAATCATTTCTGTTATATGATCTGTTAACGAAGTTACTATCATAACCATATTGACTCATTGTTGATTGAAGTGACTGAATAAAGTTATCAAGTGCAAGCTCCAATATAATTTTACTTTGATCTGATGTAATATTCCGTTTTGCAGGATCCAATGAATCTTGTAATTTAGTTATTTGAGTAATCCACTCTTTTCTTTCATCAGCTTGTTCTGGATAAATATAAATCACAAAAAATACAACTAAAAAAATTGCGATGCCATGGTCTTTAATAAAGCCACCAAAAGAAGCTAATAAGTTGGTTTCTGAATTGTTATCTGCATTTAGTAGTTCAGTCATGGTCAAGTCCATTGAAGTTATAACGAATCATATCGACTCTCTCCTTCCTAATTTATAGCTATAAACCTTATTGACAGATGTTAAAAATATCGAATTAAGGGATAGTCCATATATCATTAATTAAAGCCGTTGATATCGATTTAGCCAACCTTATTTTTAGTATTCGCACTATTGATGGCCATGATAAGTATAAATTACGTAAAACAACCTGTTAGTAGAATTAGGCACATTCTCCCCTGTATCATAGGCATGGCAGCTTACTCTGGAACATATATTGAAGTTATTATAGATGGTTAAAAGTTTCACGCTTGTTCTCATGGTGCCGTGGGCAAAACAGCACCATTAACCGATTTTTGTCATCTACAACACTTAAAAACCTCGCTACTATTAAGAATTGCGCAACATTACTTACCTAACGCTATTACCACTACATGCAGGCCCCTTCACAATTAAGTACACATAGAACAGTTGTGTTTAAAATCACGCTAGAGGCTTTTTAAACTGAAAATAGATAGCAATCAACGTTATATTCAACGCCAATTCTTGAATTAGAGCATAAGCAATCTTGAATAATAATTTGCATGGATGTCGCTATTTTTTCTTGCTATTTTTTACAAAGCAAACAGTTCGTACAAATAGTAGTCAACGGTATACAAAACATTAACCAAACGTCTAGTTGTTATGCCCTTGAACTTTTGTTAGAGTCCTGCGATCCCTTAAGAATTGAAAAAAACGAGCGACAATTTACGCGCTCTGTACTGCAAATACACCAAGAGAAACATACGTTATGATCATCTTTTTTATCTGTCTCACTATTTTAATATTAGGATACAAGTTTTATAGCCCATTTGTAGCAAAACAAGCAGGCTTGGACTCAACAATTGACACACCACAAAAACGTTTTAGTGAAGGTGTGGACTATGTACCCATTCATCCCGTACGTGCATTTTTAATTCAATTTTTAAACATTGCAGGTGTAGGGCCAATTTTTGGTCCAATACTTGGCGCTATTTATGGCCCAATTGCCTTGGTCTGGATTGTACTTGGTAACATCTTTGGTGGTGCTGTACATGATTTTTTCTCAGGTGTTATGAGTATAAAAGAAGACGGCAAAAGCTTACCTGAAATAGCGGGAAAATATTATAACGTTGTTTTTAAAGGTTTTATGTTAGTGTTTACCGCTATGCTACTATTTTTTGTTGGCGTGGTTTTTATTATGAGTCCTGCCGGCTTACTCAGTAATTTAGATTTTTTTAAAGGCACAATTTTAGCCAATAATACTTTTTGGGTATTAACAATTTTAGCCTACTATTTTTTAGCAACGCTATTACCTATTGATAAAATTATCACTAAATTTTACCCGTTTTTTGGTTTATTGATGATTGTAATGACCACCGCGGTCGCCATAGCACTCTTAATAAACGCACCTCATTTACCTGTAACAGGCGATTTTTTAGCTTACTTTGAAACTAGTCATCCTCATGATTATCTAGAGCCAAATCCCGATGGATTACCCACTTGGCCACTGTTATTTATAACTATTACTTGCGGTGCTATTAGTGGTTTTCACTCCACTCAGGCCCCTATTATTGCCCGCTGTTTAACGAACGAAAAATATGTTCGCCCGGTATATTACGGAGCAATGGTATGTGAAGGTATTGTGGGTTGTGTATGGGCATTAGCCGGTATTGCTGCATTTCCTGATGGCTATGAAGGTTTAAAATTATTACTCGCCCAAGGTGGACCAGGCTTAGTCGTTAACCATGTAGCAAATAGTTACCTTGGCGTATTTGGCGGCATTATGGCAATTATTGCTGTTGCTGTATTCCCTATTACTTCTGGCGATACTGCATTTCGCTCATTGCGATTAACCGTTGTTGATGCCTTTAATATTCCACAAAGCTTACGCAATCGATTATTACTTGCTGTTCCTATACTAACAATTGCCTATTTTATGACTAAGCTCGATTTTACAGTAATTTGGCGCTATTTTGCATTCTCAAATATGTTGCTTTCTACCAGTGTATTATGGCTTGCGACGAAATACTTATTTGACCGAGGTACGTTCCATTGGATAGCGAGCATACCTGCAGTAATAGCAACAGCGGTGACCCTCTCATACATTATGACTGAGAAAATAGGCTTTAATTTATCCAGTGAACTAGGTAAACCCATTGGTGTTGTTGTCGCTGTGATTGGTTTGATTATGCTTATGATTGTTCATATGACTAAACACAATAAAAGAGCTCTTGTGGCCAAGCTTTAAGTAAGTGTTATTAAGCATTAGAAGCTTGCAATAAAATACTAACATCCCCCATCGTGAACTAGCCAACGATGGGGGATTTTTATACCCATATGCCCCATTACATTTAAGCTAAGCATACCAACACCTATTTCACTAGGGGGTTGTTGACCTTTCACTTTATAGCTCTGTTGCACTTGAAAAGTTGGCAATCTAGGCACTTGATATAATGTTTGCTTGCTCCAAATCCATATTAAGCACAGCTTACCGCGTCCTGCTCACGCTAAGTACGTCCTGTAGCCAACAAAGATTGACGTTTTTTCAAGGTAACCCAAGGCTATGGCTAATAGCAGAAACTAAAACGAAAGATCCACAGCCCCTAGAGCAATAGTAATACCAGGTCTATAAAGTTTATTCCCACTCAGAGCTTAGTAGAGTTGGTATAATATAATGTTATGCATAGGATCTACGTTTGTAGCAGTTTTGGCAAAGACAATATATAGACTAAAATTTGGCTTACTGTTATTTATTAATAGATTTAAGAAATAAGAGCACTGTTTTAAACCTAATTGAATTCCTAATGCCTAATTATTTTTTTAGTCAACAATACAGAACCAAAGCAGCTTGATATACCTATAAGTTTTACACAACCACTTAGGTATTATTTGCATATATTTTCATTATTTAAAAAAGATCCAATTACAAAGCTAAATAAACGTTATCAAGCTAAACTTGAGCAGGCGATGAATGCGCAAAGAAATGGTGATATTAGATCTTATGCAATGATAATGGCTGAAGCGGAAAATATTCAAATTAAAATACTTGAGTTAGAGAGTTCTAAAAAAATATAAGCTTTTGTTGGATAACAAGAGCCATCAAAAATTTGCTCAAAATAGACAGTGAACATATTAATTATTTCAAGCTAACCGGCTAACTAAAAATAGCCTGCCTCGTGGCAAAACTTATCGGCTTACTACTATTTTTTCAGTAATATTTGCAGGTATATTCCAGCAATGCTAATTTAATACTGACTTTTAGCAGCATGCTTTTTATATTCGTTATTCGTAACCTTATAAAGGCCAGTTATAGAGAACTTTATGGATTTAATACAAGGTTTACTCTTAATTACCTCTATCCATTTATTAGCTGCAGCTTCACCAGGACCTGATTTTGTTTTAGTATCACAACAAACGTTGTCTAACGGCAAGCAGTCAGGTTTCATGGTCAGTATTGGCATTGCTTTAGGCTTATCTGTACACATTATTTATTCTGCTCTAGGTTTAGCCGCAGTTATCGCCAACTCAGCAACAGCTTTATGGACCATAAAAATTATTGGTGGCTGTTATTTACTCTATTTAGGTAGCCAAGGTTTACGGGCTAAAGCAGCTAGCAGCGTTGACTTGATGAATAATGAAAAATCACCAATAAAGCATTCCCATTTAAAAGCTATAGGTAAAGGTTTTTTATGTAATGCCCTAAACCCCAAAGCGCCTATTTATTTTGTTGCCCTGTTTACCGTCGTTTTATCGCCCAATTTACCGACATTACATTTGTTTATTTACGGTATTTGGATGATGATATTACAGTTGCTTTGGTTCTCAACCGTGGTGGCTTTATTATCAAAGCCCAGTGTTAATGCAAATTTTCAGCGCTGCGGTCATTGGATAGATCGTGTTTTAGGCGGCGCTATGATTGTCATGGGTCTAAAAATACTCACTAGTAAAATAAACTAGGTAACTTTTTAATGACAAACGTCCAAGCAAAAGAATATAAAAGCTTTAAATCGTTTTATCCTTTTTATTTAAGTCAGCATCAAAGTATTACCTGTAAAAGGCTGCATTTTATTGGTTCTAGTTTGATCATATTAATGCTGACTTATATTTTAATAAGCACTCACTGGGTCTTACTTTGGACACTGCCCTTATTTGGTTACGGTTTCGCTTGGTTTGGTCACTTTTTTTTCGAAAAAAATAAGCCCGCGACATTTACTTACCCTTGGTATAGTTTTTTGGGTGATTGGGTGATGTATAAAGACATTTTAACGGGGAAGCTTTAGAGTTCTTTAAGTTTTACCGCACTATGGCACTTTTAAATAAGGTAATACTGGAGCCTACTTAATAACCCCCTGAATTCAGGATAATAAATGCTTCTCTAGCGACTATTATTCCTTGGCTCACGCTAGAAGTTTAATTAACTGTTTTGAATTGTCATTAATTTTTATAAAAAAATGCTTACCCCGAATTCAGGTTAAATAGCTCGAATGATGATTTATATATCTTTACTGACAGGCATTTACCTATCAAGAGCGTTTTTGCACTGTCAAAATGGTAATGGCCAACCTAAATTAGCTCCTAGCAATATTGAAAAGTATGACTGGTTAACACGACTACACGATATTTCAACACTGCCAACAAACTTATCTGCTTAACATCATCGACATAAATAACAATACGTATAAAAAACATAGCATTCACCAATAAAACTATCATGCAAATTTACTAATACCAATTTTACTAAGTCTCTTCCCTTCAATTAAAAGTATAATTTATCTAACATCATGTAAAAAATTTTTGACTTGAAGTGTATTATCAACTAAAGTCTAAATATTATTACATCAAGTCAAATATTTCATACACCAATTTTTATATACTCATAGTATTTTTACTATTATCGATAAACGAGGATTAATTATGTCATATAAAGAGCGCAGTATTTGGGTATCATTAGCCATTACTTTATACATTTGGTTTAATTATTTTTCAGATCTTTATTGGTCTGCGCAACAAAATAATCTAACAATTAGCAGTATGCAATCGGCCTTGTTAACCGTAGTTATAATGACTATAGCTTTGGAGATCCTTCACTACATTATTATTGCGATCATTGACCATAAAAATACTAACTATGATGAAGATGAGCGAGATAAGCAGATATCACTTATTGGTAGCACAAATGCTTATTATATTTTGAGTTTCACCATTATTACTGCTGTGCTACATTTACTCTTTCCTATCATGAGTCAAGGTTTGGTGACTGCACTTAATTTACCAAGTGATTATGTCATCATTAATATTATTATTTTTGGCGCTTTAGTGGCTGAAATTACTAAGTTTTCGACACAAGTATTTTATTATCGTAAGGGCTTTTAGGATGACAAAACGCATTTCTAACCAGATCCGTCGTTTGCGTTTCAATAATAATGAAATGACCCAACAAATGTTAGCCGATGCGGTAGGTGTATCACGACAGACTATCGTCGCGATTGAAAAAGATAAATATTCGCCGTCTTTAGAGGTGGCATTTAAAATTGCGTTATATTTTGATGTACCACTAGAGAGTGTTTTTCAGTATCAGTAACGATAAAAAGAAGTACTCACCACAACACTTGGTCTATCTCATTTAACAATTCTTGGGTGTGGGTATTGATACTATCAATTTGATTCTTTTTAATTACCGTTTCTAGTTTCAACGCAAACTTAGATAAGTCAGCAAAACCGAACATTTGCGCTGCACCAGCAATGCGATGTGATAATTTAGCCAGTTGTTCAAAGTCGTTATTATTGATGTGTAAAACTAAGTCTTGCTGCTCTAAAACTAAGTTAGACTTAAACTCCTCGACTAAATCTGACATTTCAACTTTATTAAAACTTTCATTGGCTTGTTCTTGCGAAATAACATCACCATAGTATTTCGCGATAGTAGGAATAAAAACCTTTCGTTCGATAGGTTTAGATAAGTGGCCATCAAAACCCAATGACAAATAATGCGCTATTTCATGTGACATTGCATTTGCCGTTAAGGCAATAATTGGCGTTTCACAGCCTTTTTGTTGCAATATTTTAAAAGCTTCAATACCGTCCATTTCCGGCATTTGAATATCCATTAATACTAAGCTTGGCTGATGTTGCTCGAATATAGCCACCGCTTCACGACCATTGCGTGCTGTAAATACTTCTAATCCTAACGAAGCTAATAACCGAGCAATCAGTCGGCGATTATCATTGTGATCATCAGCAAGTAATATCCTGCCTTGTAATTTTTCATGTTTAGCCGAGTGACGATTACTGACATCGTTTGCGGATACTGTGCTTTCATAACATTGCTCAGCGGTACTGGCCTGACACGGTAAGCTAAAAACAAATACACTACCTTGATTTAACTCACTTTCGACATCGATTTTACCACCCATAATTTTGGCTAACTGATCGGATAAACACAAACCTAAACCGGTACCACCAAACCGTCGACTGATACTGCTATCACCTTGAGTAAAGCTTTCAAATAAGTTTTGCAGTTGTGAACTGCTCATACCAATACCGCTATCGGTGATCTTAAATATTAAGCTACCGTTATTACGAGTTATTTTTAATTCCACATGCCCTTTCGGGGTAAATTTAATCGCGTTTGAGCATAAATTAATTAAAATTTGCTTAACACGAAAACCATCAATTTCAATTAAAAAAGGCTTTGGTAGGGTATGAACAATTTCAAATGTTAAGCGCTTTGACTTGGCTTGCAAGGTAAACATATTAGCAAGTTCTTGTAAAATTTCATGGAGATTTTGCGTTTGTAGCTCTAACTCAATTTTATTGGCTTCAATTTTACTTAAATCAAGAATATTGTTGGTAAGCTCTAATAAATGTAAACTATTTCCGTGAATGATTTCGACTTCTTTATTGATAAATTCATCGTCTACGTCACCGCTAATAATTGCTTCAGCTTGACCAATAACGGTGGTTAGTGGCGTTCTTATCTCATGACTCATATTTGCTAAGAACTGGCTTTTAATCTTATTCGCATTTTGTAATTCTTGCATTAAATATTCAAGTTCAGTGGTTCTTTGCTTTACCTTTGACTCTAAATCTAGCGTTGAACGACGTTCAATATCCCGACGTGTAATTAAAAAACCAATCAATAAAGCGGCAAAAATAACAACAATAATAAAGTTTCGTTCTTGCGATGAGCGTTCGCTTTCAAGTTTCTGTAAACGCTTTTGTTGCTTTAATTGCTTAACTTGTTGCTTAAGTTGTTCAGAGTCAAATAAGGCTAATTGCGAGTTAAGTTGACTGTTGGCCATTTCAAGGTGGGTTTGTAAAAAATTTGCTTGGCTTTTAACGGCTGCAAAAGTTTTATGTTGTGCCGCAAGGATCAGTGAACGTAACGACAAGTTATGCTTTATTTGTTCCTTATATTGCATTTTCTTTGCAACTTCACTGGACTGTTCAACATACCTCAATGCTAATTCAAGTTTACCTTGATGGAAATAAGCTTTCGCCAAGCTATATAAGCCTCCAACATAGGCGTTATCATGGCCTTGTGCCACACTTAACCGTATACCTTCTTTGGCATATTTTATTGCTTGCTCTATATTGGTTTTATGGTTATTCAGTTCAGCCAAATTATGTAATGTTGAAGCGGCATTATAGTCATCTTTGTTCCTCTGATGAAAATTAAGTGCCAAGGTCATGTAGCGTTCAGCTTGCTGATAATCACCAGCATATCGGTACGAAGAGCCTAAATCACTGTACGCCATTGCAAGCCCTTGCTGATCATCAAGTTCTAATCGTTTCTCAATCACCTCATGAAACATCGATATTGCTGTATCAAAGCGTTTAAGGCGTAAATGTAAACCGGCAATATTGTACTGCACATCAATTTTATCTTTTTCACTGCCAAAAGCTTGGTAGAGTGGTCGCGCTTGTTGGTAACTCGCTAATGCACTTTCGATATTTGACGTTGCCGCATGTACTAAAGCAATATTATTGTATAAATTTGCTTGAGCTATCGGGGCATTAATTGTTCGATAATAGTTGAGTGCTTGTTGATACGACTGTAAGGCTAAAACATTATTGCCTTTGTAATAGGCATAAACCCCTATTCTTTTATAGGCATCAGCTTCAATGGCGATAAAATCAAATTTATTGGCAAGTTGTTGTTCTTCTTGAGCTACTTCAATCGCTTTATCGAGTCGACTTAATTGATGATATATTTTGCTTTTACTTGCCAAAATAGCAAGCTTATTTAATGTTGATAGGGTTTTGTCTGCACTGAGTGAGTTAACTAAAATTAAGGCTTGATTTTTATCCGCCATAGCCTCTAGCGTTAATAGCTTTTGCCCTAAGTTTTTACCAAGATATTCGCTTGCTCTCTCACTACTGACAGTAAAGCTAATAAAGCCACAAATAAGCCATAAAGATAATAAAAATTTTCGACTGGCAAAAGCCATTAATGACACCTTAAAATACCAGAAATTTTATCACCGCATAGAATAAGGCTTCTTTAACGATAAACAATTATTTCAATTGATAAAAATATTATATGAACGCTATTTATAGCATTTTGCTATTCTACTAACAACGCTAACAATGATTGATTTTAAGATTACTGTATTGGCTCTGTTTGTTTAGAAAAAATTATAACTATTAGTTAGATAGATAAGGAATAAATGACAATACCTCTAATTATATGGTTAAACTTTCAACTGAACTTGTAACCACAGCAAGATGCACAAATAGCAACACTTCCCTCTCAATAGCTTTGCAACTCAAGTGTGGCAAGCGATAACGGAAAGTTTAACAGATGCTAGCAAAGAGATAGCGAAAAAGCTTATAATTCGCGCCTAAATGTACCACTCATCAAATTAATTGTGTCCTCAATGTATCAGTCTACTAAAGCGGCCTTTATTAAGCTTAAAAACAATAAACTTTTCGAATTAAGTGTTATCTGCGTGATCATCATTTCAGCACTTGAAATTGGCGCTAAAACCTTTCCATTATCTAATACCGCGGTTTCAATCACCTCAGTACTTGATACCTTTATTACTGTGTTTTTCTTATTTGAAATATCAATAAGATTCCTCACCGAAGAAGATAAAAAAGGCTTTTTCAAATCAGCTTGGAATGTTTTTGATACCCTCGTCGTTGTGATCAGTTTGATCCCCATTAATGATTCTGAAATGGCCTTGCTCGCTCGACTCGTGAGAGTATTTCGGGTCTTAAGAATGGTTTCTGTTGTGCCTGAGCTACGAATATTAATTAACTCTCTGATTAAAGCTCTGCCGCAATTAGGTTATGTGGTATTGCTGATGTTTATTATTTTTTATATCTACGCGGCGATTGGCAGCTTTCTGTTCAGTGTGATTAATCCAGTATTATGGGGAGACATTGCCATTTCAATGCTCACCCTCTTTAGGATAATGACCTTTGAAGATTGGACTGATATACAATATGAAACCATGGAGGTTTACCCATATAGCTGGATTTACTATATGACCTTTATCTTTTTTACTGCTTTTGCATTTCTTAATATGGTTATCGGTATTGTGGTTAACGTGATGGAAGAGGAGCATTCAAAAGAAAAAAACAAAAATGAGCCAACGTTAAGTGAATTAAAACAAGAAATTACTGAGTTGAAAACGCTAATTTTAAAGCTAAATAACAACACAAATAACAACAGCGAGCAAATTGAGCGATAACATTGAATAGGCTTATTTTTAATACTTTGCTGAAGGTTGATTGCAACATTAAGTCTTTTTATTAATCGTCCAATTGATTTACGTTTTTTTACATTTTAAGTGCTATATTTTTAATGGTTTTACAGATAAGCTCTAGAGATTGTTATAAATATCATTGAAAACATAAGGGAAAATATGAACTATTTAACTAAAGTAATGTTAGCGACTTCCGCGATTATTACCGCTACATCAGTCATGGCCGAAAGTGCAAAATCATTAGACCATGCTAAAAAAGCAACAGATAACCGTAAAGCTGTATTCACCTTACTCGGTAGTAATATGGGACCTTTAGGTGCAATGGCAAAAGGCAAAATACCTTTAGATGCTAAAGTAGTAGAAAAAAACGCCGAAAGAATTAATCAATTATCTTTAATGATAGCTGACTACACTAAAACAGACACCTCTAGCTTTAAAGTAAAAACAGCAGCATTAGATAAAATTTGGCAAGAGCCGAAAGCTTTCGCTAAACGCATCAATGCACTAAGTGAAGCTTCAGCACACTTACAAATGGCTGCAAAATCAGCTGATAGTTCTGCAATTAAGCAAGCCATTGCAGGAGTAGGTAAATCATGTGGCGGTTGTCACGATGATTACAAAGCTGATTAATTATTAGAGTACTATTAGCTAATAATAGTACTCTTCAATAACCGGGGCATTGAGCACGACTAACCAATAGATAAACCCGGCAACAACGATTGATAACAGGATAGCTAAGCCAATCTTTGAATGGTTGATGCTATCCTTTTTATTAACTATTTTTGCTGATTTTTTCCCCGTAATTATTGCTGAGATCAGCGCTTGCTTTTTAACTCGCTCATAGAAAACAACCGCACAGATATGCAGCGCTATTGCGGCTAACATAAGATTAAAACCATTACGGTGAATATAAATAAATACCGTTTCTAAACTACTACTTATTGAGCCACTATAAGGTCCAGTAGTAAATATGTCATCATCCATAAACAAGCCACTAACCGCTTGCAAAAATATGGTGATTAACATAAAAAACACCATCAAACTTCCTAACGGATTATGTCCGGCATAATGTAATGGTTCAGCTTGTTTAAAAGATTGAATATAGGCAGTTATTTTTTTCAAACTAGGAAAAAAATTAATAAACTTCGAATGTCTTGTACCGATAAATCCCCATAAAATTCTGAACACTATCAAGCCTAGCGCAAAGTATCCTACCCATAAATGATATTCAATAAGACCATTATCTTGATTTGACGTATACCAAGAAGCGCCAATACTTAATACCAACAACCAATGGAATATGCGCAAAGGTAAATCCCAAATTAGATGCATTTTTTCTTTATTCATCGCTATTTTTATCTCAAGGTTTTATTTAACCTGAACCATTTTCATATGAACAAAATTTAATCTGATAAGGCGATTAAACTTTTTGGCTCAGCCATTTTACCGCCAAGATATTAGCATTTTTACTGAGAATATTCATAGTCACATAGCGCCCCTCTCTATGTAAAGTTGCAACATAGCTTTTATGCGCAATCAGCAAGTTAGTGTAGTTACGAAATCTTACCTATCTCAAATCAAAAGCAAGATGAATGCTTTGATATCGTGGCCAATAAATAGCGCAGAAAAATCAAACATCTGCAAAGATACAAGTCTGGTAATGCAAGCTCTGTCATCATGTTTTCCCTAATTGCTATAAATTTAGCCGCAAAGACAACAAAATCATAAAATAACTTTGCTAACGGGTGTTAACTAGGTAAGCTCAAAGTAAAGTATTAGCAACAATAATAATTATCATTTATGAGTAATGTTAGAGATTCGTTTCATTCAAGAATAGGTTTTGTTCTTGCAGCCGCTGGCTCGGCAATCGGTTTAGGCAATATTTGGGGCTTTCCAACACAAGCCGCCAATAATGGCGGTGGTGCATTCTTGTTTGTTTACTTAGTGGTAACCGTTCTACTTGCGCTACCAGCCCTCTATGCCGAAGTGTATATTGGCAATCAAGCACAAAAAAATCCAGTTTCTGCATTAGAAGATGCCTGTCGTGATACCGCACCAAAACTTGGTAAATATGCTGGTTTAATTGGTCTAAGTGGTGCAATTATGATGCTAAGTTTTTATACCATCGTTGCCGGTTGGATGCTTGCACACGCCCTTTCACCACTGTTTGAGTTATTAGGCCAGCATGAGCTTTCGCAATGGTTAGCAACATCGAGTACTCAAAGAAATTTAATGTTTACGCCGATATTTATTTTACTCGGTGCGGGCATTATTCATCAGGGCGTTAATGCCGGTATCGAAAAATGGTCCGCGCGTTTAATGCCCGTGTTATTGATTATGCTAGTTGCCTTAATTGCTTATATACTGCAACAGCCTGGCGCTGAAAAAGGTTTAAGAACTTACTTAATACCGGACTTTTCACAAGTTACCAATCCAAAACTTATTGTTTCTGCCATGGGGCAAGCTTTTTTCTCCTTGTCTATTGGTGTTGGCGGCATGATGGTTTACGGCTCTTATATGAAGAAAGACCGCGATATAGGTAAACTCGCCCTTTCAATTACTGCACTCGATACCTTTATTGCCTTTATGGCCGGTTTATTAATTATTCCTGCACTTTATGTTGCGCAAGAAGCCGGACAACAAGTATTTCAGGGTGATAAGTTAATTGGTGAAGGACAACTTATTTTTAACATATTACCTGAGCTTTTTAATTCTATGGGCAATATTGGTATGTTAGTCGCGATAGGGTTTTTCTCGTTATTATCAATAGCAGCGCTAACATCAACTATTTCATCAACCGAAGTACCCGTTGCTTATCTTGTTGAAGATAAAAAGTTTAGCCGTTCAAAAGCAACATGGATGGTATCAGCAGTTGTATTAACCGCGAGCATGACTTTGATTGCCTTTTTTGATAGCTTGTTTGGCTTAGTGATCCGAGTCCTTACCACTATTTTACAGCCGCTGAGCTGCTTGTTTTATTTCATTGTCGTTGGTTGGTTATGGAAGCGAGGTAATAAGCTGCGCGATGTCTCATTGCAAGAAGGTAGAAAATGGTTACCGATATGGGGCAATTATTTACGCTTTGTTTGCCCACTGTTATTAACCGTTGTTTTTGTTAACGTCGCTATTTTAAACTAGGGTCTGTTGAGTCACCTGTATTAAATTTAACATTTGCTAACGTAGTGACTGAAAGCCATGGTAATGTTCGTGGCTTTTTTATTGGCTTTCAGCAGCCAGCTTTATCCATTGCCAATATTATTCACTAACATTATTGCGACCCGTTTTTTTTGCCCGATATAGCGCCTGATCGGCTAATTTTAAGCTTTGTTCAAAACTCAATTTTGGTGTTCTTGCCGCCAAACCAATAGAGATGGTGACCCTGACAGTTTTCATTTGATGGGGTGTTTTACTGCTGCGCACTTTTTTCGTGCTTCGCTGCGCTTGGCGAATGATAATTTTATAATCTTCTACCGCTTGTCGAACTGCTTCTAAAGCAGGTTTGGCCTGCGCAACGGTTTTACCGGGGAAAATAATGGTAAATTCTTCACCACCATAACGAAACACTTTGCCGGAGCCTTTAACTAGTGCCAATTTACTTGCTACTAGTTTTAATACTTGATCACCAATGTCATGACCATAACTATCATTAAACTTTTTAAAATGATCGATATCGAGCATAGCCACGGTATATTTGCGACCTAACGATAACGCACGCTGATTAAGTGCCCGCCGCGAAGGCAAGCTAGTTAGTTCATCACGATAGGCTAAAAGGTATGAGTCTATAAACACCACGCACAAGTAATGCACCATTAACATGCTTAACAGTACGCTCCAAGGTAATGTGATCAACTGATAGTAATGACCTAGCCAAATACAATAGCTACTTAACAGTGCCGTTGTAACTAAGTTTTTTTCTCGTACGCCTCGCCACAATAACAGCAAAGTAAAGCACACTAACGACAACTCAATAGTTAAATATTGCAGATAAGGCGTCAACTGAGCAATATGCCCTAAGCGTGTTTTTAACATATCAACAATATCAAACCAATAATAACTGGCAACAGCTAGGCTAGATAGTAGTGCAAGACGATAAACACCATGAATAGACAGTAGGCCTCGGTCTTTAAGCACACTCAACAATGACAATATGCTTGCGCCAGTTAGCAGCAACCAATCACCATGAGATAACAACCATTGCTGCCAAGGAATAAAATTCGTTAGAACTAAATAAAATACACATAAGGCTATTGCCGCTAACGTTAGTCGGCTGCGGTTGAAGTAACTAGAAAGTATAATGGTGAGCGTAAATAAACCATAAAGTACTTGTTCAATAAGATTTATTCTTACTAACCAATAACTTGGGTACTGATAAACAAGGATGAAAAAAGCAGTAAAAACGCTCAAACTGATAATACTGCTTTTTAAGCCGCTGAAAAAATGAATCAAGCGTAACTCCGAAATAAAATGTTGACCAATTCAACGCTTTTCTGCTTAGTCGTTGTGCATTTTATAGCAACTGCTGGCAAAGTTAGTACCAAAGAAGCGAAATAAGGTCTTAAGTGACTTTGCCTAGCAAGGTATAAGGTTAGCTAGTTTTTTTATCTGCAGATATAGCAAGGCTTTCATCTTCTTGTTTTAATTCAACTTGCTCTATTTTTTCAAAACGATTGCTAATTTTATCAGCCGAGGTATGAATTTGTTTAACGTCACTTGCCGCTTGATCAATATGTTTAGCTAAATTAGCAAAACGGCCTTTAAAGCGAGAAAAGTCAGCCGACAAGTGCGACAAATGCGCCTGAATGACATGAATTTGCTTACGGGTTGCCTCGTCTTTTAACACTGAACGGGCGGTAGTTAAAATAGCCATTAAGGTGGTTGGCGATGCTAACCAAACACGCTTTTTATTGGCATAATCAACTAAGTCACTGTGATGAGCATGAATTTCCGCGAAAATAGCTTCTGCTGGAATAAACATTACCGCACCATCTGCCGTCTCTTTTTCAATTAAATATTTATCACTAATGTCATTAATATGCTTTTTAATATCGAGCTTGAATTGTCGCTCTGCCGCTTTGCGTTCAAATTCACCTAAGCTATTGTCAGCCATTTTTTTATAACTTTCGAGCGGAAACTTAGAATCAACCACGACATTACCGGTTGGCTCAGGTAAGAATAAAATACAGTCAGCAATTTTACCATTGGATAGCGTGTGTTGCAGTGAGAAATGCTGTTCAGGCAAAACATTGCGAATTAAAGCGTTTAACTGCACTTCGCCAAAGGCACCACGCGAGCGTTTATCTGATAGCACTTCTTGTAAGCTGACAACATTACTGGAAAGCTCAGTAATTTTTTTCTGTGCATCATCAATAAGCGCCAAACGCTGTAAAATATCGTTGAATGTTTTCGTTGTTTTCTCAAAGCCGTCAGCTAAACGTTTTTCAACTTGACCGCTAATATCTTTTAGTCGGTTATCGGTTGAAACCGTTAATTCATCAATTCTTTTTGCCACTTGTTGACTGGATAAATGCAACGATTTGGCCATTTCTTCACGACCTAACTTAGATGTTGCAGTAAGTTGTGTTGTCAGTTGTTCGGCGGCTTTACGTTGGTTATCGCTGAAAGTAACGTGGTGTTCATATAAGGTTTTTTTAAGCTGTTCACTGTTACTAGAAAGTTGCTGTGCTTGTTTTTCACCTTGCTCGCCATGTTGACGCAATAACTTCAACTTAAAGTCGGATATTTGCTGCTCAAAGTAAGTTTTTAACTCGCTTTGCTGGTTGGCGAGTTGTTGATGATTAAAGCTTAACTGTTGCTGAAGTTGTTGCTGATTACTGGCATTAACTTCATAACTCAAATTCACTTTTTCAGCTAACTGCTGCAAAAGTTGTTGTTGAGTAATAAAAGATGAGCGATTTTTCACCACTTGGCGAAGTAACGCCAATGTAATAAGAATTAGGCTAATGAGTAACACTAATGCTATTGCGATTAAGGTCGGAAAGTTATCTAGAGCTAACCAAGGAAAATTAAGTAATGAATTCATAGTAACGCCAAATACTGTAAATATTAACAGTTATTAGAGCATATTTTACTGATAAGGTTAATCATTTTTTAAAACTCCACATCAGCTAGTTATGATATTTATCAAAAGCTAAATGCTGCTTGTCATTTTCTATTTTAATTCTTTGAGGTTTTTTGTTATCAATAGTCGTAGCTCAAGCGCATGCAGAGAAACGACAACTGCAATTTTAGTCATTTTTTAATCATTTATACGATATTCGCCTCAAATAAATGTGCTTGTTCATTCAGCAATAAGCGTTGACGGTAGGCTAGAGCTACCATAGAATAATTGTAATTAAAATGTTAACAGAATATCAATAACATACTCACTTAGGGAAAAGTAATGCGATTAAAAAACATAGTTCGTTGTTTGAGTTTATCCGTCATATTAATTATAACGACTGCATGTGGAGGCGGAGGCGACGCATCAACTAAAAAGGTAGTAGAGCCTATACCTGTTCCAACACCGATACCGGATCCAACACCTGTGCCTGAGCCTGAGCCAACCCCGCCAGTAACACATGTTTTTTCAGGTAAAGTGATTGACGGTTATGTCTCAGGTGCTAGTGTGTGGCTTGATCTTAATGGCGATAAACAACATAACAATGATGAGCCTATTACCGTATCAGGTGATGCTGGCGACTATACATTAGAGCTTAGCGATGATGAAAAAGAATGCCTAACCTATGCTACTTTATATGTTGATATACCTGTTGGCGCAATTGATGAAGACTTAGGTGAAGTAACGCAAGCTTATCAGATGTCGAAACCACCAACATTATTGCCGATCACTGATATTGACTTACTACATATTTCGCCTCTCACAACAGTGCTTTGGCAACAGCTGCAAGATAAATTATCTGCAAGTAGCAAATCAGCTATGAGCTGTGAAATATTGAAAAATAATTATAGTTTACGAACAGAATTAGCCACAGAAATCAACTCAGTGATCAGAAATTTAGTTAGTCATTATAATATCTCTGCACAGGATATTTATGCTGACTTTATTGCCTCGGAAAATGCAGAAGCGTATCAAGCAGCACAAAATATTGTCACGGGATTAAAAACCTCATATGCCCATCAGTTAGATCTTGAAACACAGTACCCGAACGCTATCGAAATTAGAGTCACGGTGTACCAGAATGAATTCTATGATCAAGGCACTGGTTTCCCTGACGCTTGGTATCGAGAAAGTATTATTTTTCTCCCGACAGGTTATCTCATTGAAACTGTTAGACTTAATGATGATCATAGTGCGATTGATCTGGTTATTTATGACCGAGAAGAAACTGTTTCACCATGGAACGACGGTATATTAAGCATACAAAAAGACATTTATACCAGTAACGGTGGTCAAGAGTATATTTGTATCAATAACGAGTCTGCATCATTCACCGAAGATGGCGTAAAGTACCAGTTATCAAACAGCAGTCCGTATAGCATCACGGCTGATTTTGAGACTTGTAATAGCCAAGGTTTCGACAACTCGGACAGAAAATATTACGCGATCACTTATCAAGTGTCGAATATCAGCTACGATGCTAATTTTACTATCTATGACGATTTAGCTGAATTTGATACCTTGAGTCACTGGAAGTCATTAGCAGATAAAACGAACGACCTTGATAGCACAGAATTAATCACTCACCTAAAACAACTACCTTATCTGTTTGATGATGAAGTAACCGTAGAGGTTACTGACTGGCATAAACGAATTACTGATGATAGTAAAGCAACCCGAGTGCAAACAGATAAGTACTCTAGTGGTCTTTGGGAACGTCTTACATACAGTGAAGATTATACCTATATTAAGGAATGTAGTACTGATGGCGTTGACTGGCAGGAGTGTAATTAGATTAATTAACGCCATAGAAACTAAAAATTTATGGCTTATTGATAAATATGCCTTATTGAACGTTACTCATTAAGTGTAGTTGCATACTAGTATCAGCACTACACTGACTAACCAGTAAAGCGCTCTTTTATATAGCTGATATTGCAGCCTAGCACCATAATGAAACACCATAATGAAACACCATAAGGCATAATAAATGGGCTAGTACTGCTTATTCAAGACATAAAAAACGGCAATGCTTGCAATAGCATTACCGTTTTTTTACCTTACAAGCTCTTCATTTAACACCAAGTCTATTAACTTTGTTCGCTGAGAGGGAAACTTAGTAGAATTGGTATAAGATTAATGCAGAGTTTAGTAGTCATAACGGTGCTATATGCACCGCCCCCCGTGATAAGATATTTTACTTAGTATACTTTTTCATCCAGTTAAACACTTCTTGATACCATACTTTCAAGTTATCCGGATTGCGAATATGATGATCTTCATCTGGAAACATCACCAAACGACTTGGAATGCTTTGACGTTGTAAAGCGGTAAACGCTCCTAAGCTTTGCGCGTAAGGTACACGATAATCTAGCTCACCTTGAATGACTAACATCGGCGTTTGCCAGTTTTTAACTAAAGCCGCAGGGTTAAATTTATTATAGTCTTCACTACCTTGCCAAACGGGGCCGCCCATATCGTGTTCAGGGAACCAAAGCTCTTCTGTTGAGCCGTAAAAGCTTGGCATATCATACAAACCAGCATGATTAACAATACATTTAAAACCATCAGACCAATTACCTTGGATCCAGTTCATCATGTAACCACCATACGATGCTCCGAGTGCGCAAGCGTTATCAGCATCCATCCAAGGTTCTTGACTGGTGATATCAGCAAGGCCTTTTTGTAAGTCTTCTAGTGGCTTTCCGCCCCAATCACGCGCGATTGAATCGGTAAATTGTTGTCCATAACCAATGGAGCCATGAAAATCGATCATCACAACAGCATAGCCTTGCGCCGCCCATAACTGTGCATTCCAACGATAATGAAACATATTACCGAAACTGCCTTGTGGTCCACCATGCACTAAAAAAGCAATAGGGTATTTGTTACCCTCTTGGAAGTTTGCTGGCTTTAACCAGTAACCATGTACCTCTTCATCGTTCCAGCCTTTAAAATTGAACTGTTCAAACTCTGAAAGTGAAATATTACTCAGTTTATCGGCATTGACTTGCGTTAGCTGCTTTAACTGCTGACCGTCACGGTCAATGGCGAAGATATCGGTTGGCGCATCAAGCGCGTGACGAGTAAAAAACACTTTCTCTGCTGATACAGCTATTTTCCCTGCCGTGCCATCATTATATACGCGACGAACATCACCAAACTCTGGGTTTATTTCAAAAATGCTTTTTTGACCCATATCATTGGCGGTAACATACAAAGTACGGTTATCATCAGCAAAAACTAACTCGCTCACCGAGCGATCCCACTGTTTGGCAACAGCACGCGTTTTACCGGTTTTTCCATCACGGATCATCACCGTAAACTTATCTGATTCATAGCCAGGCACCGACATGGCTTTATAGGCTAAATAACGACCATTAGGAGAATAAACCGGTTTTGCATCCCAAGCGGTATTTTCTTCGGTAATATTAGTGAGTTCTTTAGTGGTTAAATCGACTTCAAAAATATCGAAGTTAGTATTCCACGCTTGTTTTTTGCTTGGCAGCTTTGCTGAAAAGCTTAAGCTTTTACCGTCAGGATGAAAACTCACCTCACCTGCGCCGGCAATATCGCCCTGCCATGAAGGTATTAAATCAGTCGCTTGTGTAAACGCACCACTGTCATTTTTTTCTGCCACAAATAAATGTGACTTATAAGCGCTATTCCATGTATCCCAGTGACGAATCATTAATTGCTCGTACACTCTAATATTATGCTTTTTCTTGGCGTCAGTAGCTTTGGCATCAAGCGTACACTGCATAGTTTCACAGCCCGGCATAACCGTTAGCTCAACGGCAAAACGTTTACCATCATTAGACATTTGAAAACCGTTAATATCAAGAGGCAACGCTGATACTTGCTGAGCTTCACCACCGCTCAGTGGTAATTGCCATATTTGTGAGCTACCACTGCGCGCAGAAAGAAAATAAATACTTTTTCCATCTTGTGCGTACATGACATTGCTTTCACCACTTGAGTTGCTGGTCAGCTGCTGCGCCTTATTTGAATTTACGTTTTGCAAATAAAGGTGGTTATCTGTAGAGCGAATGCCTTTTTTTAGGCGATATATAAAGCTGTCACCTTGCGGAGAAACGACAAAATCATGAATTTGATTAAACTCTGTTAATGCCGTGACATCTAACACCTTTGACTCGACTGTGCTCGCAGCACTTGTCGCACTGGCAAAGGCCAACGTAGTAAGCGTTGCCATGCTGCCTATTTTTTTATTCATAACATCCTACTTTTGTTTATATGCTTTTATTAATATTTTTACTATACATTCTGAACATACACGCGCTTTCACATCGACATATAAGGATATATTAATGCGTGATGCCATGGGTGGCAAGGAACGACCATGTGACCGCGACATACCGTACATCCTGTACATACACGCTCTTTCACATCCATGTGACCGCGACATACCGTACATCCTGTACATAAAAAAACGCCCGGATGGGCGTTTTAATAACAGTGAATTACTCGCCTTTTAATTTACTATCGAGTTCTGCAATCTTCGCTTGCCAGATAGCAGGCCCAGTAACATGTGCTGATTCACCTAAGCTATCAACGGCAACCGTAACGGGCATATCTTCGACAACGAATTCGTAAATCGCTTCCATACCCATATCTTCAAAAGCCACAACTTTGGCTTTTTTAATGGCTTTAGACACTAAGTATGCCGCGCCACCGACGGCCATTAAATAAACTGACTTATGATTTTTAATGCACTCAACCGTTTCAGGGCCACGTTCAGCTTTACCGATAGTACCTAATAAACCTGTTTTCGATAGCATCATTTCAGTAAATTTATCCATACGTGTTGCTGTTGTTGGTCCAGCTGGGCCTACAGCTTCATCACCAATAGCATCAACAGGACCTACGTAGTAAATAAATTTGTCAGTAAAGTCTACCGGTAATTCTTCACCTGCGGCTAGCATATCCTGAATACGTTTATGCGCAGCATCGCGACCAGTTAAAATTGTGCCACTTAACAGTACCGTTTCACCTGTTTTCCATGAACTAACATCAGCTTTTGATAATTCATCAACATTAACACGACGCACATTTTCACCAACTTCCCAAGTAATCTCAGGCCAATCTTCAAGTTTTGGCGGCGTTAAATCAGCAGAGCCTGAGCCATCAAGATGGAAATGCACATGACGAGTCGCAGCACAATTTGGGATCATCACTACGGGTTTTGAAGCGGCGTGGGTTGGTACTGAATTAATTTTAATATCAACCACCGTGGTTAAACCACCTAGACCTTGCGCACCGATACCTAGCTTATTAACACGGTCATAGATTTCTAAACGTAACTCTTCTTCTGCACTTTCAGGGCCTCGGTCAATCAGATCCTGAATATTGACGGGATCCATCAAACTTTCTTTTGCTAATACGCCTGCTTTTTCAGCCGTACCACCAATGCCTATACCTAACATGCCTGGTGGACACCAGCCTGCACCCATTGTTGGTAAGGTTTTCACCACCCAATCAGCAATAGAGTCACTTGGATTTAGCATGGCCATTTTAGATTTGTTTTCGCTTCCGCCGCCTTTAGCAGCAATCATCACTTCAATGTGATCGCCAGGCACCATATCAATATGAACTACTGACGGTGTATTATCTTTGGTATTAATTCGCTTGCCAGCAGGATCAGCAACAATTGACGCGCGTAATGGATTATCAGGGTTTAAATATGCACGACGCGTACCTTCGTCTACCATTTGTTGCACCGTCATGTCAGTCTTATCCCACTGCACAGCCATACCAATTTTGACAAAACAGGTAACAATACCCGTATCTTGGCAAATTGGACGTTTACCGTGTGCCGACATACGCGAATTAATCAGAATTTGCGCAATAGCGTCTTTCGCCGCCTGGCTTTCTTCTTTGTGATAAGCCTTTTCAAGTGCTTGAATAAAATCTAACGGATGATAGAAGGAAATATATTGTAGCGCGTCTGCAACGCTTTCGATTAGGTCTTGCTGTTTTATAATAGCCATAACGGTCTCTTTTTTTATCAATTGGGCGAGAGATAAGTTGAAAGTTATAAATTTGCCGATATCATACATCGGTTGTTAAATCCCTACCAGTATCAAATGGTCTAATATAGTGACCCAGATACAGAGACCTTGACTTAATTTCTATCGATTAAATAGTGTGAGAATACTTTGCCAACAAATTCCAGAAGACGACTGTCCGCACAATTACTGCAATTAGACACGCCATATGATAGCCAAAGCTTATTCTCGCTTATTGCTGAGCAGCCTTGGGCAATGTGGTTAGATTCTTGTGAGAGTACGCATATTGATAGCCGTTATGACATTATGGTCTGGCAACCCAGTATTACGTTAACCACCTTGGGTGATACCACTAGCGTTAAACATATGCGCGATAACAGCCAATATCAAAGTAATGAAGACCCACTGTTACTCTTAAAGCAACAGCAAAAAGCTTGTTTTGAGGATGTTGATATTGCCCCTTGTGCATTACCCTTCAAAGGTGGCGCGGTTGGCTATTTCGCTTACGATTTAGGTAAACGTTTTGAGGTTATCAAGCAGCAAACGCATAAAGATATCGCCATTCCTGAAATGGCCATTGGCATTTACCAACACGCGGTTATTTGTGATCGAAAATTACAACAATACTGGTTACTATGTTTTGATGAACACAGAGCATCATTTATTGACTTTTTTAATCATGCGTTAACAAAAAAATCGTCACAAGCCACTGTCGCTAATGATTTAAATTTAGAAACAAGTACCGGAGCAACAAAAAATTTCAAATTAACCACACCATGGCAATCTAATATGCCACAGGCACAATATCGTGAAAAATTTCAACAAGTGCATGATTATTTATTGTCTGGCGATTGCTATCAAATTAATTTAGCTCAACGTTTTAGCGCACAATATAGTGGTTGTGAATATCAGGCTTATTGTGCCTTGAGAGCCGAAAACAAAGCGCCTTTTTCTGCTTTTTTGCGTTTTGATGATAGTGCGATCTTGAGTATTTCACCTGAACGTTTTCTGCAAAAAGTCGGCAATAAAATACAAAGTAAGCCGATTAAAGGCACCCGACCTCGCAGTCAAGACCCCGTGACAGATCAGGCCAATGCCAATGAATTACGACAAGCGAGTAAAGATAGAGCAGAGAACTTAATGATTGTTGATCTGCTGCGTAACGATATTAGCCGCGTGTGTGTACCAGGTTCAGTAACTGTGCCAGCATTATTTGCCATTGAAAGCTTTCCAGCCGTGCACCACTTAGTCAGTACCGTTGAAGGAGAGATAGCAGCACAATACGATGGTAGTGATTTATTGCGTGCGGCGTTTCCTGGAGGCTCCATCACTGGCGCGCCAAAAATTAGAGCCATGGATATTATTGAAGAATTAGAACCAAACCAACGAAGTGTCTATTGTGGCTCTATCGGTTACTTATCTGCTTGCGGTAATATGGATACCAGTATCACCATCAGAACCTTAGTTTGTCACAAGGAAAAAATACACTGTTGGGCGGGTGGTGGCCTCGTTGCTGATTCAAACGTTGACAGCGAGTATCAAGAAACTTACGATAAAGTGAATAAAATCTTACCGGTATTAAGCAAGCTAAACGCAACTAAAATATCTAACAGTTGATCTAGCACTTAGCCTTTGACAAATAACTTTTGAAGGTATGTATGACTAAAGAAGAATTTATACAGCGCTTTCAAATGCGAGCTTTACCTGCCTCTGTGCATAATTTTAGCTATCCGCAACAACTTAAAAGTGCCGCGGTATTGATCCCCATTATTAGCTATCAAAATCAGCTTGATGTTTTATTGACTAAGCGCGCAAGCCATCTTACCCATCACCCAGGACAAATCAGTTTTCCGGGCGGTAAAGCCGAGCCATTTGATAGTGACTTGACCGCCACGGCATTACGTGAAACTGAAGAGGAAATTGGTCTTCGAGCTCCTTTTATTAATGTCCTTGGCCAACTAAACCCTTACCAGACCATTTCAGGCTATGAAGTAACCCCCATTGTTGCTATCGTACCTAACAGTAAAAGTTATCAAATTGATGAAAATGAGGTTTCTGAAGTATTTCAAGTCCCTCTGACACATTTTTTACAACGTCAACACCATATTCAAGTGCCCTTTTACCACAAAGGCAAGCACCACAATGTCCATTTCATGCCTTATCAACAATATAATATTTGGGGAGCAACAGCCGCTATGTTGCATGACCTGAGTGTGTTGCTAAATTAATTTATACCTTGGTGAGTTACTGGCTATAATAATAGCGAAGTAAGTAATATTTTGTTTTGCATGCTGAAAGCTTTCAGCTACAATCACCGAACAAAATTTTACTTTCACCTACATTTAACAGTGTTTATTCAGGTTTTCTTATGATTAGTGTATTTGATATGTTTTCGATTGGAATTGGCCCTTCCAGTTCTCATACCGTTGGCCCGATGAAAGCTGCTAAGCTATTTGTTGAAAATCTTATAGCAGCAGGTAAATTAACCAACACAGATCGGGTTAAATGCGAGCTGTTTGGGTCACTAGGGCAAACAGGAATAGGTCATGGCACAGGTAAAGCTGTGATATTAGGGTTAACAGGGCAAAGTCCGGAAACAATCCCTGTTGACTCTATCGAATCAACCTTAGCTGAAGTTGTTGCCAGTGAAAAAATAAAACTTAATATGCAGCACCTTATCGCGTTTCCAAAGACGAACGCGATTATATATCATCGGAGGAAAACACTACCTGCGCATGCTAACGCTATGACCCTGTTTGCTTACTCTGATGACACAGTGATCTTCGAAGAAACCTACTACTCTATCGGTGGCGGATTTATTGTTAAAGATTGTGATTTTGAAAAAGAAAAAGATAAAGCTTTATCAACACATGCCAACATTGACCGGCCTCATCGCTTTACTAGCGCTGACGAATTATTGCAAATAGCCAATGAAAAAGGCTTGAGCATAAGTAGCATCATGATGGATAACGAAAAGTGTTTGCAAGCTGAAACAGATATCCGCTCTGGTTTGATAGATATATGGGAGGCAATGAAAGCCAGTATTGCTCGCGGCATAGTCACTGAAGGTATTTTGCCAGGCGGTTTAAAAGTCACCCGCAGAGCGCCCGCTTTACACCGAGCACTATCGGTTGAAAAAAGTAACGATCCGCTTTCAGCTATGGATTGGGTTAACTTATTTGCCTTAGCAGTAAATGAAGAGAACGCTGCCGGTAGCCGAGTCGTCACCGCGCCAACCAATGGTGCTGCTGGTATCCTGCCAGCGGTTTTATCTTACTATGATAAGTTTATTAAACCTGTCGATGAAGAAGACTGTATTCGTTACTTATTAACTGCCGCTGCTATTGGTATCTTATATAAAACTAACGCGACCATTTCAGGTGCCGAAGGTGGCTGCCAAGCAGAAGTAGGCGTTGCCTGTTCGATGGCTGCGGGGGCATTAACTGAAATTATGGGTGGCTCACCGGTACAAGTAGAGAACGCCGCAGAAATTGGTATGGAACATAACTTAGGTCTTACTTGTGACCCTGTCGGCGGTTTAGTGCAAGTACCTTGTATTGAGCGTAATGCCATGGGCTCAGTTAAAGCCATTAATGCTTCACGTTTAGCGTTACGCGGTACAGGCAAGCAGAAAGTGTCATTAGATAAAGTGATAAAAACTATGTGGGATACTGGTAATGACATGAAAACCAAATATAAAGAAACCTCTCGTGGCGGTTTAGCGGTTAATATTATTGAGTGTTAATAAGCTGTTACTCTGAATATTGTAAAAGCAAAAAGCCGTATTAAAATTAATACGGCTTTTTATTATCTGTTTGATAAAAGCTAGATGGAAGAAACTAAGACTAACGAATAGGTAATTTGATATTAGCGAACATTTCATCTATTTCAGCGTTGTTTTTCAATAAAATAGCTCTGGTAACCAAATCACGGTTTAAGTGCGGAGCGAAGCGTTCGATAAAATCAAACATATAGCCACGTAAGAAGGTGCCGCGTCTAAAGCCAATTTTAGTCGTGCTTGGGCTAAATAAATGGCTCGCATCAATAGTGACGAGATCATGATCAATTTTTGGATCCATCGCCATCGTCGCAATAACGCCAACACCGACGCCTAATCTGACATAGGTTTTAATCACATCAGCATCTGTCGCAGTAAAAGCAATCTTAGGCTCAACACCGACTTGATTAAAGGCTGCATCTAACTCTGAACGGCCAGTAAAACCAAAAACGTAAGTCACTAAAGAGTATTTCGCAATATCTTCAATAGTAATATTTTGTTTGCTCGCTAAAGGGTGATCGGCTTTAACAATAATACTACGGTTCCAGTGATAACAAGGTAACATCACTAAGTCGTTATAGAGGTGCAAAGACTCGGTGGCAATAGCAAAGTCAGCTTCACCTTTACTTGAGGCATCGCTAATTTGTGCAGGCGTCCCTTGATACATATGTAGCGATACTTTTGAATATTTCTTCATGAAGCCTTGAATAACTTCCGGTAAAGCATAACGCGCTTGCGTATGCGTGGTAGCAATACGTAACTTACCTTCATCGGGTTGCGTGTGTTCACGAGCAACGGCTTTAATTGCTTCAACCTTTGATAATATTTCTGTCGCTATGTTTATCACTTCATTGCCCGCGGACGTAACATGAGTGAGATGTTTGCCACTGCGGCCAAAAATTTGAATGCCCAGCTCATCTTCTAGCATTCGTACTTGTTTGCTAATACCAGGCTGTGAAGTAAAAAGACTTTCAGCGGTAGCGGAAACATTTAAGTTATTATTCAGTACTTCGACGATATAGCGGAGTTGTTGCAGCTTCATAATTATAATTCAGAGGTTTCTTATTCGAAAAATATATACTTATAATAACATTTATACCATATTAATTTTTGAATTGTGGGGAAATTAGCGACTAATTAACAATTTAAACGATTATTTTTACAGCAAAAATGTCATCTTTAGCTATTACATATCAGCAAATACATGAAAACTCGGAAAAGAAAACGCTTTATCCTTTGCTTCATCGAACAATTTTTGTAGACTGCTACATTAGCAATTAATATTTTTCATAATAGAGAATTAAACATGGGCATTATCATCGCTTTAATTATCGCTTTAATTATCATTGTCGTGGTAGTCAATGCAATACAACAGCATAAAGAAAAATTAGAACATGAAAAACGTGCTAGAGCAGCAAAGCAAAAAGCTATAATTGATGAAACAGAAGAATTACTGTTAAGTTTAGGTAATTTACCTAACAATCCGAGTTTAATAAAAATTCTCAATAACCGCAGTTTAAATGCCGCGAAATCTATGGCAAAAATATTGCCAGAAAACAAGTCTTTAGTTAAACGTGTGCAAGAAATGGAAGCGCGAGTAAATGCTAGTAATGATAACAATAGCCAAACAGCAAGTGAGCAAAGCTTTACTTTACCTGATAACGAACAACATTTAGTCGGCATTTTACAGTGTATAAAAAAATTACGTGCAACATTAAAGTCAGAGCAAACTAAAGGTAATTTAGATGCCCAAACCTTTACCCAAGAAGATCATAAATTAGCAGCAATGCAGCTAAAGATTGGCGTAGAAAGCCTGCAAAAACGTGGCATGATGGCTTATCAAAAAGAAATGTTAGGCTCTGCTAGACAGTACCTTGAAAAAGCATTACAAACCATATCAGAAAGCCCCGTTCAAACAGAGTACTGTACCAGTAAACGTGAAGAAGTCGAAAATATACTAGAAGACATTACTTCGTCACTAAAAAATACCAATGCAAAGGATGCGGCTAAAAAAGCTAAAGCGGAAGAAGATGATTTAGATTTATTATTTCAACCGAAGAAAAAATGGTAACCTAACCTCTAAACGACTAAACCAGCTGCAATGCTGGTTTTTAGTTTCTATAAGTAATGAAAACAGCCAAAAATAAAACACCCAATATTACCCTACCTGCTTTTTTACGTCGTGTACTAAAATCCTCCGTACTTAAATCTCTGATCCGCGAACAAGGTGGGGAGCTTAACCGTATTGGTCGTTCTCGCAATTGGCAACTCAACGCTAGCTTTGAACAAATAGAAGCAATAATAACGGCAATTGAGGCTAGTGAAGAGCAAAGTTGGCAGTGGTTGGTCACACACTTGTCTAAGCAACACAAAAACTTAAGCTTTGATATGTTGATCAGCATTGTGGACAAAAAGCCGGGGATAACCGTGTCTGAGCTCATGCTTCGCACTGACTGCACCATCGCTGAGGCACGAAGAGTGATAGATACACTAGAATTTGCTGATTAACCTCAGCTCGGGATAAGAATTAATTAAATTGAACTAAGTGCCCGTTCCACGATCCGATCTTTCGACCAAGAAAAAACAGAAAGATAATAAGGAACGGGCATGAATAAACTAGTTGAAATATTCTGTGATGTCGATGATTTTTGTCGCGTATTTATCCCACAATGGGAGAAACAATTAATTGCTGATGGAAGTATCAAGCGAAATCGTCCATGCCGTATGGCTATGAGTGAGATAATCACTATATTAATTGCTTTTCATACATCAAATCATCGCGACTTTAAAAATTATTATAAAGGTTATATTGCTAAGTTTTATCGTTCACATTTCCCTAGCTTATTGAGCTACACTCGATTTTTAGAAGTGATGCCTAAAGCGGTCGTTCCACTTTCTAGCTACTTTTCAATACTTAAAGGTGAGTCTACAGGTATTGAGTTTATTGACTCTACAAGCATAAAAGTATGCCATAACTTAAGAATTCCTAGACATAAAACATTTGACGGTATAGCCGAACGGGGCAAAGGAACAATGGGTTGGTTTTATGGGTTCAAACTACATTTAGTCACTAACTTTAGAGGTGAAATAGTTGAGGCTAAATTAACTACTGGCAATGTTCACGACACAAAGCCCGTATTAGCCTTAGCTAAAAACTTAAAAGGGAAGTTATATGCAGATAAAGGCTATATAAGCAAAAAAATTAACAGTTGGTTTGAAGGAAAAAGGAGTTGATTTGATAACAACCGTGCGCCGTAATATGAAAGCCAAAGCTATGTCGTTATGGGATAGAGCAATGTTATCTAGACGGTTTATTATTGAAACGATAAATGATCAATTGAAGAATATATCTCAAATAGAGCATTCGCGTCATCGTAGCCCTAATAGTTTTATGTTGAATTTACTGGCAGGTTTAGTGGCTTATTGCCTTAAAGAAAATAAGCCAACCCTTAATATTAGTGACGTAGAGAAGAATGCTATGGTTAGGGCTTAACCCGATCTGAGGTTGATTAATACTATTTAGACAACGTTACTCAGCTGCTTCCAACTCAATGTAATTTAATCGCTTGAAGATTATCAAACCGCTGCAGATAAACAATCGATATAACGCTAAGTTATTCTGAAACATTAGCAATAAAAAAAGCGCTCAAGAGCGCTTTTATTCTATCAACTTGCCCATACTAGAATGGGCAAGCTAAGTTAGGCTGACTTTTTTTCTTTCGGCTTTGCTTTTGGTTTCGCTTTAGCTTTTGCCTTAGGGGCTTTTTTCTTCGCTAACTCTTCGACCCACTTGCCTTCAATATATTTAGCATTCCAGCCAGTCGCTTTACCTTCAACTTCCGTCATTACATACTGTGATTTAGTTTTTCGGCTATAACGTACTACAGCAAGGTTACCCTCAGGATCTTCTGCTGGAGCATCGGCAAGATAATAGAATTTTTCTGAAATTCTATCGCGAAAACGCGCCAACTCAACCACTTTCGGTGCCCGTGTTTCTCGTGACTTGGGAAACGTATTTGCCGCTAAGAAAATACCTGCCGCACCATCACGTAAAACAAAGTGCGCTTCAGATTTTTCACATGGCAATTCAGGTAATTGTACCGGATCTTCTTTCGGTGGCGCAGCTTCACCACTAGCCAATAGCTTACGGGTATTTTTACATTCGCTATTCGTACAATCAAAATACTTACCAAAACGGCCAGACTTAAGCTCCATTTCGGCTTCACAACGATCACATTCTAAAATAGGACCATCGTAGCCTTTGAGCTTAAATTCACCTTTTTCTAACTCTAAACCATCGCAGACAGGGTTATTACCACAAACATGTAACTTGCGCGTTTCATCGATCAAGTAACTGTCCATAGCCGTGCCGCATTTGTTACAACGGTGCATAGCACGTAGCGCTTCAGTTTCTTGGTCTTCAGCTAAAACGCTAACCGCTTCTTCACCTGGCGTTAAGTTCATGGTGGTTGTGCAGCGCTCTTTTGGCGGTAATGCATAACCAGAACAACCTAAGAATACGCCAGTAGAACCGGTTCTGATACCCATTTTACGACCACAGGTTGGACAATCAATATCAGTAACAATAGGTTCATTATTACGCATACCACCTTCATCAGAAGGCTTGTCCGCAAGCTCTAACTGCTGAGTAAAGTTTTTATAGAAACCGTTTAATACGTCTTTCCAGTTACTTTTTCCTTCAGCAACTTCATCCAGCTCCTGCTCCATATTGGCAGTGAAGTCATAATTCATTAGCTTTTGAAAGCTGCCGGATAAACTATCCGTAACGATTTCACCCATTTTTTCGGCATAAAAACGTTTTTTATCTAAACGTACATAACCGCGATCTTGAATAGTTGAAATAATTGACGCATACGTTGATGGGCGACCAATTGAGCGTTTTTCGAGTTCTTTTACTAATGATGCCTCACCAAAGCGAGCCGGTGGCTTAGTAAAGTGCTGAGCAGGATTCAATTGTTGTAACGTTAACGCTTCACCCACGGCTAAGTCAGGTAAATGTTTATCATCACCTTTTGATAATTGCGGATGAACACGGGTCCAACCATCAAACTGCATTACACGCCCTTTAGCTTTTAAATCAAAACCAGAAGCATCAACGGTAATCGTACTTACTGTATAACGTGCAGCGGTCATTTGACAGGCGACAAATTGGCGCCAAATTAACTCATACAATTTTTTCGCATCAGCATCAACATCAGTGATAAAAGCAGCTTCAAGTTTAACATTCGATGGACGAATAGCCTCATGCGCCTCTTGAGCATTACCTTTACTGCTATATATCTTAGCGTTTTCTGGTAAGTAGTTATCACCAAAGCTATCACTAATATAAGCACGACAAGCTTCAACCGCATCTTTACTTAAATTAGTTGAGTCAGTACGCATATAAGTAATATGCCCAGCTTCATACAAGCGCTGTGCTAAGCCCATAGTACGTTTAACACCAAAGCCTAATTTAGTACTCGCAGCCTGCTGTAATGTCGAAGTAATAAACGGTGCAGATGGTGTACTCTTTGATGGTTTATCTTCACGTTTACTGACGGTATAGGCTGACGATTTTAGAACCGCTAGGGCTTTATTCGTATCAGCTTCATTCGTTGGCTTAAATGGTTTCCCCTTTTCATGAGTAACATCAAGTGCGAAATCATTACCGGCAGCAGTGTGTGTATCGGCACTAACTTCCCAATACTCTTTCGGATCAAAGGCTTTAATTTCACGTTCTTTTTCAACCACAAGTTTTACCGCAACCGATTGTACTCGACCTGCAGATAAACCTCTGGCAACTTTTTTCCATAACAATGGGCTAACCATAAAACCAACAACACGGTCAAGAAAGCGTCGTGCTTGCTGAGCATTAACCCCTGGCATACTCAATTCACCGGGTGAAGAGAAGGCCTGTTGAATTGCATTTTCAGTGATTTCATTGAAAACAACACGTTTAAATTTCGCGTCATCACCACCGATGATCTCTTTTAAATGCCAAGCTATCGCCTCTCCCTCTCTATCCAAATCGGTTGCGAGATAGATGGTGTCGGCGGTACTAGCAAGCTTGGTTAATTCACTAACCACTTTTTCTTTGCCGGGTAATATTTGATAATTCGCTTCCCAATTATTATCAGGATCGATTCCCATACGGTTAACCAGTGCAAGCTTATCGCGCTTCTGCTTATATTTGGCTTTCGCCGCAGGTGCCATTTTTCTCACTTCAGCAGGAGATTTAGCTGCCACTTTTTTACCGGTACTGCCATGGGGTAGATCACGTACGTGACCAACACTCGATTTTACAATAAAATCTTTACCAAGGTACTTGTTAATTGTTTTCGCTTTGGCTGGCGATTCCACAATTACCAGAGATTTTGCCATATTATTTTATATTCCTACTAAGCTGACTATTGCCAGTTTCGTCACAGTTAGTTGCGCTGAATTACTTGATATTGCGCGAGCAAAATATTAAGTAAAAATTGTATGTATCAATAAAACTGAGACTTAAAATTAAATTTGAGACTAAAATTACTATTAGATATATCTGTAAATTAGCAAGCTGACAAGCAAAAAATTTTTATATATGTGCCTTTTTACAACTTTTAGCTATAATGATGCGAATTTTTCGGCGCCATCATAATCGACTTTATGATAAAACTTAAGGGCTGAGACCGAAATAACTTCAGTTTATCATCAGTAATAACAATTTATTACCATCACTCCAGGTAGTTTGCGTTCATTTAAGTGAATTTCAATACCTTTTAATAGGAAGAGAATATACATGACAATCTCATGGTCAACATTTAAAAATAAAATCAGCCAGTGCTTATGTCCACCAGGCAACGGAGTTTTTACCGTTAACACCGCAAAAGAACGTAAAGAGCGTTTGCACCAAGCGTTATTTGGCCAATCAGATAATATTGAAGCCCTATGGCAGCAAAGTATTGAAAAGCTGCCAGAATCGACTAATGCGGTTATTCTAGGTGTTGCTTCAGATTGTGGTGGTGGTATTTTACGTGGCGCAAACTGGGGACCGTTATTTGTTCGCTCGACATTGCTAGAGCAGTATCCTGATTTAACCGCCTTTGATTTAGGTGACGTACGCGTTATTCCGCATTTATTACACGATAAGTATTTAAATGAGGCCACTATTGCCAATTGTCGTAAAGCACTCTACCAAGATGAGAATAGTAAATTCGCGGTTAGCCCTTTAACGATAACAGAAGACGTTTTACACGACTTTTATGCTGAATTTCCAAACAAAGGTATTTTTGGTATTGGCGGTGATCATTCGGTAAGTTACCCATTAACAAAAGCCTATTTACAGGCAAAGAAAAAGCAAGGCGTACGTGCCGCAATTGTTCATTTTGACGCTCATACTGATTTGCTCGTCGAACGTTTAGGTATCGATCTTTGCTTTGGCTCTTGGTGTACACACATTTTAGATGATTTAACTGAGCATCGTGATTTGATTCAAGTTGGAATTCGCTCAAGCGGCAAGCCTAAGTCACATTGGGAAAGCACCTTTGGAGTTAAACAACATTGGGCTCATGAAGTTAAAGAGCAAGGTGTTGAAGCGGTTATTAAAAAAATTATTACTCAGTTAAAGGCTGATAATATTGATGAAGTTTATGTCAGCTTTGATATTGACGCACTTGACGAAACTTATGCTTCGGCAACAGGTACGCCAGAGCCTGACGGTTTGTCACCAGATGAAGCAATGCAAATACTACGTGCTGTTGCAACTCAATGTCCGATCACAGGTGCCGACATGATGGAAATAGCCCCATTTACTGACAGCACTGGTTTAGGTGAAGTTAGCCGTGACAGAACGTTAGCGGCTGGCGCTGAAATTTCAGCATTCTTAATTAAAGAAATGAATAAGTAATATAAGAATATACGATTTAGCCTACAGTGTAGTATATATGATCCATCCTAGCATGTGGCAATAGCCGAAAACAAAAAAGCCGCTAATTTTGCGGCTTTTTTATTCTGCAATTTGACAACTAATTTACATCAGTACAGTCATTTGAAAATCCAAATGGGCTTAAACCTTGAGGCGGTGGCGCATCCTCATTTAATACATCCTCCAATAGCGCAGGTAGTATAAAAGTCGTCTGTCTTAAGCTTTCTGTTCCGCCTACTTTCGCGCTAACAACCAAATTGATGTTTATCCACCCACCAAAATTTTGTGGATATTTAATGTCTATTAATGCACTACCTTGATCATCAGTAGTAACTTCGCCAATCACAGCAGCTACATTCCCTGGAGTTAATTGACTATCACCGTTAGTGTCTTCACCTACGTCTAACACACCATCAACGTTTAAATCTTCGTTACCGCATGTAGCAGTTACATTGGTAAACCAACTTTCGAAACTACCATTTTCATCTAGTGCCTGGCTCCAAACTCCTTTTCTATATCCCTGAGGTACTGCCGAGATAGTTAATACAGTATTCTTTGCAGGAGATGCAGAGTCAACATCAGTAACAAATGCCACATATTGCTTATTAAACGTTGTGCTATCTACTTCTATTAACTCGTTTCCTGTTCCTAAAGTAATAAATAAATCTCGATCTGCAACCGTTAATGTCACAGTATCAGAAATAGATGGCTCTTCTTTTACTGTTGCAGTAATAGATATACCATTTTGAGATGACACGGTATTAGAGGTATAAACCGTACTGGCACTACCATTACTGTCTGTTACAGCACTTGCTGGCAAAATATCACCGCCACTAGTGCCAGTTAAAGAAAAATCAATTGTTTTTCCTTTCACTAGATTACCATTTACATCTTTAACAATAACGGAAATAGTTGAGGTATCACCGTTAGGCGCAATTGAGCTTGGTGATGCTTGTGCATCTATCGTAGCAACGTCCTCAGCAATAAACTCAAACTCTAGCTGATTACTTAATGTCACTCCATTATCATTCCCCGTCACTGTCACCAATGCTTTACCTGCATTAGAAGAACTAATAGTGGCCGTTATTTTCCCATCTTGGGTGGTGTTAGAGTCTTGGACCACTGTTCCGCGTGTTGAGGTAAAGCTGACAATAGTACCATCAGCAATCGGTGTATTGGATTGCGTCCAAGTTAACTCTATAGTTGCAGAATCGGATAAAAAGACATCTGGTAATGTAGAGTCAGGAACGACATCCCCCTGTCCACTTCCATTATTAAAGCGACTGAATAAAAACGAATCGGCTTGAACTGTCATTGGATGTTCAGAGGAAACTCCCACTGCCGTTGCAATCAATGTATTAGAACCACCACTGGTCCCTGTTACAGTGAAGTTTGCTTGACCGGTCATATCAGTTACAACTGAGCTTACAATAGTAAGAGCGGCCGCGGTACCTGTCGTAGGAGGTGACAACGTCAAATCAACAGTTGCATTAGAAATACCTACACCGTCAGAGTTAAGCACTTGAATAAAAAAGTTATTAGCATCATTAATGGCTAATGACGACGAGCCAGTAAGGTTAATTGATGTACCTATTACCTGAACATCAACCGTATCGTTAATTTCCCCACTAATTGAGGTAACTGAAATAGTCCGATTTGTCGGCTCATTATTTGTTTTTAATACTGCCGTTGCTTGACCATCAGCACCAGTTACAGCATTAACAACTTCTATCTGTCCGGATGTAGCACTAAAGGTGATTGTAACCCCTTCAACAAGGTTATTGTTTTTATCTTTAGCAATAGTCGTCAAATTAACAGTATCACTGCCACTTGATGCAATTTGTTGGCTACTGGCAAATAAACTTATCGCTGCTGCAGTAGGCTCTCCAACGTCACCACCATCACCGGCACTATTAAAGTTAACAAAAACAAAATTAGTATTATTGATAGTCGCAGAAACCTGACCTGCACCACTACTAGAGCCTGCCAACAAACCAATACTCGCTTTACCTTCTACGTCGGTTATGCTTGTACTGATATCTGTTGCAAAGCTAGCTAAATCCTCATTATCAATAGAGAATGTAACAAGTACACCTGGTACAGGAGTACTTCCTTGCATCAAAGTTAAAACTAAAGTTGCTGGTGTTGCTCGTGCTACATCAATATTCGATATTGCCAAATTAAGTGTAACTTGATTAGAGCTACCATCATCACCATCACCTGCGCTCGTAAAGGTAACAGCATTTGAATCTATACCGTCCACGGTTGCAGTAATACTACCCGAACCACTACTTAAGCCCGCTAATAATATTATTTCAGCTTGGCCGTCAGTATTTGTAGCACTTGAACTTACATCTGTTTCAAAGTTTGCAAGTTCAGCCTTATCAATAGAAAAAGTGACCAATTTACCTGATAATGGCGTTGTTCCTTGCATAACAGTTGCCGTTAAAGTAGCAGGAACTGCTTTTTCCACATTAACATTTGATATTGATAAAGTTATTGTAACTGGTTCAGGTGTACCTTCACCCTCATCTGGGGTTTCATCAAAGCCACCACTACTACCGCCACAACCGGTCAAAGTTGCAAACAGTAAAATAAAACTAAAGCGTTGAAGTAGCGCCATAAAAAGCATCTCCCTGGTAATTTTTATCATCAACTTATCTCATCTTAACCGAATTTTTCAGAAAAGGTCAGTGATTAAGAAAAAAAACATACTTTGCTTGATAACGGTTATTTTTCAGCAGGATAATTTATTTAAAACTTAGTGATTTTAATCACAATCGCAAGTGTTTCAAACCTTTACGGGACATATATGGACGCTTCCTTGATGTCAACCCAAGTGAATACGAAAACATAACAAAACGGGCTTATGTTTTTGATTACTGAGCATTACTCTTTTCATACTTTTGTTCATGATGACAGGCGCTTTCGCTTGCTTAAAGCAAACTGTACTGACATATATTCGAGCTATGGTTTGTTATCCATGCTCCAGATAAGTTGCGAACTAGAAATACCTTAAAACATTGTTCACCCAAACGTGATAGATACACTTGTCCTCTCACAGGCTTTGTTCTAGTTGGCTAGTGCCTTTTTTTTTCATCTTATCAACAACAGTCTTGAAAAGTTTTCTGGATAAATTAAGTCCCCTCTAGCAGCCTAAACACCCACACAGACTCATGGCCTTTGTCCTGCACAGGCTTACTAGAGGGTAAAACGGGTCGTCAATCATGTGATTACCTTAACCGGTTGAGGCGTGTAATGGCATTGCTTTTGTAACAATGTCCACATGATGCGTGCTAACTTGTGCGCAGTGGCAACCGCGGTACAATTGAACGGTTTTCGTGCACTTAACTGGGTTATCCACACACTCAATGCATCGTGTTTCTTTCTGGCATGAACGATGATGGCACGCGCACCATGGATAAGCTGTTTACGCAGGTATTGGTCTCCACGTTTACTGATGCCGCCCATCACGCTTTTATTGCCTGAGGCAAATTGTTTGGGTGTAATGCCTAGCCAAACAGCAAAGTCGCGTGCACTGGTGAAGGCTTGTCCACTGCCTATAGAGGCAATAAAGGCAGAAGCATTGAGGTAACCAATGCCAGGGATACTCAATAGTATTTGCCCTAATGAATTGGCTTCAATGTCAGTTTTTAATTGTTTTTCAATCGCTTTAATACGTAGGTTTAAGGTTTTGAATTCTTGATAAACATCGTTAACTAGCCACTGAACTGATACCGATAACGTGGTATCAAGTGATAATGCTTGCATACTTTCATTAAAAGCAGGTATGCCTAACGGGAAAACAAGGCCAATGTCAGCTAATAAACCACGTAGTTGATTAGTGACCGCTGTACGTGTTTTAAGTAACCTTTCTCGCAAGCGATGTAGCATTAACGTTTCTTGCTGAGTTTGGGTTTTGATGGGGACAAACCGAATGAAAGGTCGCCTACTTGCTTCGAATATGGCCAGTGTATCGTTACTGTCATTCTTGTTTCCTCGCACAAAAGGTGTCACGTGTTGCGCAGGAATTAAGTGCACAGTGTGACCGATGGATTCAAACAACCGGCCCCAATAATGAGAAGAATAACAGGCCTCCATCACAACACGACATGGGGGTTGCATTTGCATAAAATGCTTCAGTTGAGCGCGGTTCAAGCGCTTATTAAAAACGCCTTTATTAGCCTCAGTAAACCCCATGAGTTGAAAAACGTTTTTTGCTAAATCAATTGATATTGTGCTAACTTTCATGACGGACGTTCCTTAAATTAACTGATTGTTTTTAACCAGTTTGGCGCATTGACGCCGTAATTGGGAGCGTCCATCACATCACCCAGCGTAATGAAAAATAAAACCCAGTTTAAAGCTAAGTAACGATAGTATTCATTTAACATATAATCATGACATATTATCAATCTTGCCTGACTATAAAATAAACCTTGGTAAAATAATCTCTAAAATCAACAATCCCAAGCCCTTAATCATTTGATTTATACTCCTAGCAACAACATAATAAGTCATCGTTTAATAAAACTAGAATAATATGACTGAAAAAAAGCAAGCAAGTTTAACCACCAGAATTGTTACCGGTATGGTTGCAGGTATTCTCGTTGGTGCCATTTTACAGTGGTTAATGCCCGACGGCTCTGATGCCGTCATTCCTTTATATCTCTTTGACCTTTCATTACGTGGTTTTTTAGTTGATGGTGTTTTTGAGGTTGGTGGGCAAGTATTTATCTCCAGTTTACAAATGTTAGTTGTGCCTCTGGTCTTTGTTTCATTAATTTGTGGTACCTGCTCGTTAAAAGATACCACTAAGCTTGGCAGAATAGGCGGAAAAGCCATTGGGTTATATCTATTAACAACCGCAATTGCCATTAGCTTTGCCATGTCACTGGCTTTACTGATCAGCCCTGGTGAAGGGGTAGATATGGTTGCCGGCACTACATTTACTAGCCGTGAAGCACCGTCACTTGCACAAGTGCTTATTCAAATGTTTCCAAGTAACCCATTTGCCGCTTTCGCTAAAGGTAATATGCTACAAGTCATTATTTTCGCTTTATTGTTTGGCATCGCTATCGCGCTTTCAGGTAAAGCGGGTGAGCGTATTGCTTCATTATTCGAAGATTTAAGCGAAGTTATTATGCGCCTTGTAACAATATTAATGAACATTGCACCTTATGGCGTATTTTGTTTATTAGCGGGTTTATTTACTGACGTTTCTCTCAGCACTTTTGGCAATTTATTAAAATATTTTTTTGTTGTGGTATTTGCCTTATTACTACATGCTTTTGTTACTTACCCGGTATTACTTAAATTATTAACCGGCTTAAACCCAATAATCTTCTTAAAGAAAATGCGTGATACCGCCATTTTTGCTTTTTCAACCTCAAGCAGTAATGCAACATTACCTATCACCATGGAAACTACGACGAAAAAAATGGGGGTGAAAAATTCTATCGCCTCATTTACCGTACCATTAGGTGCCACCATCAACATGGATGGAACCGCAATAATGCAGGGTGTTGCTACGGTTTTTATCGCACAAGTATTTAGTCAAGACTTAACACTCGCTGATTATTTAATGGTAATTCTTACGGCAACGTTAGCTTCCATTGGCACCGCCGGAGTACCGGGTGTTGGCTTAATAATGTTAGCGATGGTGTTAGAACAAGTTGGTTTACCTGTCGAGGGCATTGCCTTGATTATTGGTGTTGACCGTTTATTAGATATGACCCGAACAGCAGTAAATGTTACTGGTGATAGCATGGTCACCGTGATTGTTGGTAAGTCTGAACAGCAGTTTGACGAAGCCGTATTTAACGATCCTAACGCCGGTAAAAATATCGAAGATATCGACTTCCATCATTTAAACAAACAATAATAACGATAATGTGCCGTATTGTTTCATTAACAATACGGCATGTACCATAATCCCCTCTCTAGCTCTATCAAATACTTTCAATATCTCTCAAAGGTTTGTATTTAATGATGGATATCTAAACCGTTATACCAAGTTTATTAAGTTTGATCCCACTCAGAGCTTAGTAAAATTGGTATTAGTTTTCCGATATTTAAAACAAATAGTAATAACAAAAAAGGCGCTAATTAGCGCCTTTTTATTAATCCGTTATCATATAACACGTTTTTATGTTACCCAGTAATTAATGGCTCAAAACCTTTAACTAACTCATCAATAGCTTTCATTTGCACTAAGTAAGGCTCAAGCTTATCTAGTGGTAGTGCACAAGGACCATCACACTTCGCCGTTAATGGATCGGGGTGGGATTCAATAAATAACCCTGCTAAGCCAAGTGCCATACCACTACGGGCTAACTGCGCAGCTTTAGCGCGACGTCCATCAGCAGAGTCAGCACGACCACCCGGTTGTTGTAATGCGTGGGTAGCATCAAACATCACCGGGGCATAGTCTTTCATCTCATCCATCGCTAACATATCAACAATTAAATTGTTGTAGCCGAAACAGCTACCACGTTCACAAAGAATGATGTCTTCGTTGCCTGCTTCAGCAAATTTATTGATGATATGGCGCATTTCATGAGCAGCAAGAAACTGTGGCTTTTTAACGTTAATAATTACACCGGTTTTTGCCATGGCAACAACCAGATCAGTTTGACGGGCTAAAAAAGCAGGTAACTGAATAATATCAGCAACTTCAGCAACAGGAGCTGCTTGATAAGGTTCATGTACATCGGTAATGATCGGCACATTAAAAGTTGATTTTATTTCTTGAAAAATCTTTAAACCTTCATCTAAGCCAGGACCACGATAGGAGCTAACAGATGAGCGATTAGCTTTATCAAATGAGGCCTTAAATACATAAGGAATATTGAGCTTTTGTGTCACTTCAACATAGTGCTCTGCAATGGTCATTGCTAGATCACGTGATTCCAGTACATTCATACCACCAAACAGTACGAAAGGCTTATCGTTTGCGATCTCAATATCGCCCAGTGAAATTAATTGCTTTGTCATAATATTTCCAAATGTATTTCCAGGTTATCGCTTTAGCTACCTACAATTCTCAATAACTGCCCACATAACCATGCCATGTAAGTGCCAAGCGCATAACCAAATACCGCCAATAAAACGCCAACAGGAGCAAGTGACGGATGAAATGCTGAAGCAATAACAGGAGCAGATGCTGCACCACCAATATTAGCTTTACTGCCCACTGCTAAATAAAATACCGGCGCCTTGATAAATTTGCCAACAGCAAAGAGTAAGATGACATGTACTGCCATCCAAATTAAACCAATAACCATATATTTAGGCGCTTCAACAATTTGCGTAATATCCATATGCAAACCAATAGTCGCTACTAACACATAAAGGAAACTACTACCCACTTTAGAGGCACCAACCGCTTCTAGCTTTCTTACTTTTGTGAAAGAAAGTGCTAAGCCTATAGTAGTAACAAGCACAATAATCCAAAAGAGTTTGCTGTGTAAACTAAATTTCTTTAAGTCAGGATAGTTATTTTGAAAGAATGGTACTAAATAATCAGCGGCTAAATGTGCCATACCTGCAGCACCTAAGCCAACAGCTAAAATAAGCATATAGTCTTTTAGCTCAGGCTGTTTTGAGTTCGCGCGGCTTTCCGCTTCTACCTTTTCAACCAGTCGATCGATACTCGTGGTATCAGCACCATTTTTGGCATCAATACGTTTATGATTTGCCGCCATATAAAGCAAAGCAGCCATCCAAATATTTGCCACTACAATATCAACCGTCACCATGATGGTAAATATTTTACCATCAGCACCATAGATTTCTTTCATCGCTAACATATTAGCGCCACCGCCAATCCAGCTCCCCGCAAGAGCGGCCATACCACGCCATACGGCATCAGGACCAGAGACACCAATTAACTCAGGCCAAATAGCTGAAACGATAAGTAGCGCTAATGGCCCACCGATGATAACACCCGCGGTACCGGTTAAAAACATAATAACGGCTTTACTACCAAGCCCAGCAATCGCTTTGATGTCAATACTTAAGGTTAATAAAACCAAACAGGCAGGTAACAAATAATACTTTGCAACTTCATCAACGTGGCTAACTTCTGCACTAACAATACCAAAAGTGTTTAACAGTGATGGTAGTAAGTAACACATAAGTAGTGCAGGCACATATTTATAAAACGAACGACAGGCAGCATTACTGCTATTAGAGGTATAAAATACTAAACCTAAAATTAGTGCTAAAATACCGAGTACAGTTGCATCGTTAGTGATCAATGGCACGCTAGCCATAACAGAATCTTGCATTATTTATCCTTTTAATTCTCAAACTTATTTATTATTTTTATAATTTTTAAAACTATTTGTGGTATTTCGTTTACTCAATTTTTATTAATGTAATACCGTATCTGCAATTGAAATTTTATCTAATTGTAACTTTAATAACTGTGCTGCGGGATCTTTTGGGCATTGCTCAACAAAATATTGATAGTCATCATAAGCCACTTTAAAACAATCAAGCTGATGTAATAAAAAGCCACGGTCACGGCGTTCAAACGGATCATTGGGGTTTAATGCCAGTAGCATATCAACACATTTTAACGCATTATCGTATGCTTGTTCTTGTATAAATGCCGTTTTTAGACTAGTGATATGCTCAAGCACTAGGCTTTCTTGATTCATCGTATCTAAGGTTATTTCAAACGGATCGCCAGACATTTCATTCATACGACTATCTAACTCGTGCCAATTCAACGATTCACCGGTGACGGGATCAAAAATAATGGCGTAATTTTCGTCGCAAACAATTCTTAACATGGCTTTTTCTGGCACAAAAACAATATCTGCCTGACAATCACAGGCGTTAGCTACATAAGCAATCAACACTGCTTTTAAGGTCGGTGAAATTAACTTATGCGCTAATGCTGACGATACTTGATGTGAAATAACTGGCCAATTTTGCTGCTGTTTATCGATAAATAACTGATCAATAAACAAAGCATTAATTAACACTTCTGCGCGTTCTACAGGCTCTGGAACTTCGTCAGTTTCAGCTTGGCAATATGCCACCAGATCGTCCAGTTCACTTTGGGTATCGGTTGCTTTACCAAAAATATACTCTTCTACTAATAAAAAAGTTTGTAATAACTCATTTTTTTCAGACTTTATTTCTGACAACAACAGATCGTTCATGAATACTCTATTAATATTAAATCTTTAATTTCTACTACAAACCGGCAAAAAATACCGTTTCTTTACTCATAGCGATACGGACAATTAACATGATCCAGCCCATAGCACCCAAAAAGCCAATAATTTGCATGGTACGGTTACGCGCTAATTTCAAGGTGTAATAACCGGTGAAAATATACGCAACAACAGCAAATAATTTTTCAGCTAGCCATAATTGCTCAGCAGGGTTTATCGCTAACTTAATCGATAAAGCAATACCAAGGCCAAGCAATAAGGTATCGACAATATGTGGGGCAATTTTCAACCATTTCAATGTTAATTTTTCTGAATTAACTAAAGTTAAAGCAAAACGAAAAGTAAAAAGCAAAATACTGATCGCAGCAACGGTCATGTGTAAATGTTTAAGCACGATAAACTCCATTAAATTATTATTGGTATTACGGTTATTTAAATTGAATAACAAGCCCAAGTAACTCGGTCGTTATCACTATAATCTTTTATTGTTTGAATTTCGCTATAAGCTAAATCGGTTAAAATGGCTTGCACAGCATGACTTTGTTCAAAACCGTGCTCAATATACAAGAATCCACCGAGCTTTAAAAATTTAAGCGCCTGGCGGGCAATTATTTTAATATCAGCTAAACCATTATCGAGTGCAACCAGAGCCGTTTTTGGCTCAAACTGAACATCGCCCTCATTAAGGTGATGATCATTTTCATCGATATACGGTGGGTTACTGACAATAACATCAAAGCATTTTTCACCAGATACTTGACTAAACCAATCACTTTGATAAATATTCACCTGAGTTAAATTCAAGTTATCAGCATTGCGCTTGGCAAGCGCTACCGCCTCATGACTATAATCTACCGCCTCTATCTGCCATTGAGGATGTTCAGACGCTAACGCCAAAGCAATAGCGCCTGTGCCGGTACCTAAATCTAAACAGCGAATAATCTGATCTTGATGATGACTTAATACCAGTTCAACTAATACTTCAGTATCTGGACGCGGAATTAAGGTAGCAGGTGAAACTTGCAGTGGCAATGACCAAAACTCACGTATTTTGACGATGTAAGCAATGGGTTCGCCTTGAGCTCGGCGTTGTATTAACGCCGAAAATTGCTGTGATTGCTGCGGTGTTAACTTATGCTCTGGCCAAGTTAATAAGAAACTTGCTGACTTATTCATCACAAAGCAAAGTAAAATTTCAGTGTCTAACTTCGCGCTGTCAGAATGAGGCAGCAGAAATTGCTGACCAAAAGCAATTAACTTAGCAATGGTCAGCGATGATAATTTTTCAAATGATAGTAATGGTGTTACGGCAGGTTCAGACACTAATGTTGCTCAGATAACTCTGCTAATAAATCAGCCTGACTCTCTTGCATAATAGGCTCAAGTACCAAATGTAAATTACCTTCCATAATTTCATTCAAACGATAAAGCGTTAAGTTAATACGATGATCACTCATCCGTCCTTGTGGGAAATTATAGGTACGAATACGCTCAGAGCGATCACCACTAGCCACCAAATTACGTCGTGAAGACTCTTCAGCACTTCGACGCTTTTCATCTTCAGCTTGTTGTAAGCGTGCTTGCAATACTGACATCGCTTGTGCACGGTTCTTATGTTGCGAACGCTGATCTTGACATTCAACCACCACACCACTTGGGATATGAGTAATACGAATGGCGGAATCAGTTTTGTTAACATGCTGACCACCAGCGCCTGAAGCACGGAAAGTATCCACTTTTAAATCCGCTTTATTAATTTCGATGGCTTGTGATTCTGGAATTTCAGGCATAACAACCACAGTACAAGCTGAGGTATGAACTCGCCCTTGTGATTCAGTTTCTGGTACACGTTGTACTCGATGACCGCCAGACTCATATTTCATCTGACCATAAACACCCGCACCGTTAATTTTAGCAACTATCTCTTTAAAACCGCCCTGCTCACTCTCATTGGAATTCATCAATTCAATTTTCCAACCTTGCTTTTCAGCATAACGGCTATACATACGGAATAAATCACCAGCAAAAATAGCCGCTTCATCACCGCCAGCACCAGCACGAATTTCAACGAAACAGTTATTATCGTCTTTCGGATCACGAGGCAAGAGCAATATCTGTAGCTCTGCAGTCATATTCTCTACGGCTTTTTTGGCTTCTTTGAATTCTTCTTGCGCCATTTCACGCATATCAGGATCATCATCTTTAAGCATTTCTTCAGCGGTAGCAAAATCACTTTCAGCTTCTTGATAAGCATGAAAGGCTGAAGTGACCACTTCTAATTGTGAGAATTCTTTCGATAAAGCTTGGAACTTTTCTTGATCAGAAATGGTTTCAGGATCAGAAAGCAACGCTTGCACTTCTTCAAAGCGTTCGACAAGTATTTCAAGTTTTTGGTAAACAGATTTATTCATTAAATGATCTTATATAGTCAATAATTGATGAATTACCCGCGCATTATATTCGACTCGGCTGATAATTAGCAGTAGTTTATAGCAAATGGAATAAATAATTACTCACAGCAGGCAAATTAAAAGCTTTAGAGACGTAGATTCATGCCTCTAAAGTCGTGCGGAACAACATTAAATAACCGCAAGATAGACAAGTCATGGACAGGTTAAGGACGGCTGGTTAGCTAGGCAGATCCATATACAGGCTTGATAAAACGGAAGAGTTATTGATACAGATGGTTAATTTTTATCCTCACTATGCTTGGTGATCAATGTCGAAAATATCACGCAAGTAAACGAGTCTATCTAACTGACCACCTTGTGCCGCTGATTGAATGGCACTGGTCGGGGCATGCATAAATTTATTGGTTAATTTAGTAGCAAGTTCAGCGATGACAGCTTCAGGCTTTTTATTTGCTGCTAATTGTTGCATCGCTTTTTCGAGCAATAAATCACGATTTTCTAGACACTGTTTACGGTAAGAAATCACCGTATCCTGAGTATTTAAGCCTCGTAGCCATGACATAAAACTCGTTGATTGCTCAGAAACGATGCCTTCAGCTAATACCGCTTCTTTACGACGATTATCGAGATTTTTGGCAATAATGTTTTGCAGGTCATCAACGGTATATAGAAAAACATCTTCAAGATCAGAAACTTGCTCTTCAATATCTCGCGGAACCGCTAAATCAACCATAAACATTGGGCGATGCTTTCTTTTCGTTAAGGCTTTCTCCACCATACCTTTGCCGATAATAGGCAAAGTACTACCGGTCGAGCTGATCACGATGTCGGCATTAGCCATCATTTCTGGAATTTGCGCTAGAGTGATAACATCAGCACCAAATTGCTTCGCCATATTCTCCGCACGACTTATAGTACGGTTAGCGACAGTAATATGACCAACATTATTTTCGTATAAATGTTTAGCAACCAACTCAATAGTTTCTCCTGCTCCAACGAGTAGAACGCGGGCTTTATCCAAACTGGCGAAAATATGTTTTGCAAGATTAACGGCTGCGAAAGCAACTGAAACAGCACTTGCACCTATTTCGGTATCGGTTCTAACTTGTTTAGCAACACCAAAAGTTCGTTGAAAAAGTCGATCCATCACCAAGGCCATAGAACCAGCCGCTTTTGCTTGATTATAAGCTTGCTTCATTTGTCCTAGAATTTGCGGCTCGCCAAGTACTAATGAATCTAGGCCACAAGCCACACGCATCATGTGATTTACTGCTTGTTGATCTTGATGCCAATATAAACTTGGGGTAATGATTGATGCAGGTACATTATGATGCTGCTCTAACCAACGCACGACACGCTCTTGCGTTAACCTTACATCGCCTTCTTGCACTATATAAAGTTCGGTTCTATTACAGGTAGATAAAATCGCGGCTTCTTTGCAGTCGGCTGAATCTAATAGCTCTTGCAAAGCCATACTCAGGTTATCAGGGTTAAAAGATATTTTTTCCCTAACGGCAACCGGAGCGGTTTTATGATTGATACCTACTGCAACTATTGACATATGAGTATATTAAATCCAAAAAATTTAAATGGCAGGCAAAGTCTGCTGCGAATAACCCAGTTTATTTACGTATATTATACGCAGTTAATGACGGGTTAGCTCTATTATCAGCCAGACAATGAAAAAAACCTATGATCTGTGACAAAAAATCGCGATAATTTTACGAAATATCACATTAAATTGAAAGCGCCGAGTGAATGATTAGCTATATGTTTTGGTTATTTGTTATTATTTTCATTCGTGAAGTCAGCTTTTTAATGTAATTACTCAGGAATGCTATGCTCAGCAAGTCTCTCATTGTTCTATTTTTTGCCAGTATACTAAGTGCTTGTAGTAGCATTAGCGACAGGCCAGTAGAAAACAATAAAGCAAAACAAGATATTGACAGCCGTAATAAACAAATATCACTACTTACGCGCTGGACCATTAATGGCAAAATCGCTTTTATCAATAATCAAGCACGCCAAAGTGCAACACTGCATTGGCAAAAAAACGAAGCTAAAAAAACAGAATCATTAAATTTATCCACCTTGTTTGGTATTAAAGTTTTAGAACTTAACCAACAACAAGACAACTTCACCTTAGAAGTTGATGGCGAACATTACCAGACTCAAGACTTAGACTATTTGATCTATTCATTAACCGGCTTGGATTTACCGACACGTGCGATGAGCCATTGGTTAAAAGGCATTGCATTTTTACCGACCGATCAACTGACATATCATAAAACCACTCAACTACCTGAGTCTTTAACCAGTTTCTATAACAATAAAGAATGGCTAATTAAATACAGTAAATATCACCATATTGGTCAATATCAATTGGCTAAGCAACTGACGATCACGCAAGGCGATTTACGGATAAAAATAGCCATTCATTCATGGAAAATTTAACGAGGCCGTTTTGAATAAACACGTATTTCATTCATTTCCTTCACCAGCAAAACTGAACTTGTTCTTACATATCGTTGGTAGAATGGACAATGGTTACCACCAGCTAGAAACCGTTTTTCAATTTCTTGACTATCATGACACCCTAGATTTAAAAGTCACCAAAGATAAAACAATAACGTTATTAACGCCAATCCCGGGGGTCGAGAATAGCGATAATTTAATCGTCAAAGCGGCCTTACTTTTACAAGACCATAGCCAATGTCAGCAAGGCGTAGAAATTAAGCTAGAAAAATTACTCCCTATGGGTGGTGGCTTAGGTGGCGGTTCATCAAATGCTGCAACAATATTATTAGCACTCAATGCACTTTGGCAGACCCAACTTACGGTTGTTGAGCTTGCAGAGCTAGGCATTACCTTAGGTGCTGACGTACCTATTTTTGTCCATGGTTTTGCTGCCTTTGCTCAAGGAATTGGCGAACAACTTACCCCGGCTTCACCAAAAACTTATTGGTATTTAGTTGCTAAACCTAATTGCAGTATTTCTACACAAAATGTTTTCACTGCCAAAGATTTAACCCGTGACACACCCGCTATACGTTACAACGATGCCGATATCGAAAATTATCATAATGATTGTCAAACTTGGGTAATAAAACACTACCCCGAGGTTGCCAAACTACTGGCTTGGTTGGTAGAATACGCGCCGTCCCAAATGACTGGAACTGGTGCGTGCATATTTTCACGTTTTAGCTCTAAACAAGACGCGTGCTACGTACAATCTTTACTGCCAAACGGCATAGAGTCATTCGTAGCAGAAGGACTCAATCAATCGCCCTTACATGCTGCAATTGCGGCAGTAAACGAAAATTAAGTTCGGATGAAATTTCATATATATGCCATTAAAACTGGCAAAAATAAAATAATTTGCTGATATTTAACTTACCGTTTAATTCAGTATCGTAATTTAGATGTCAAAAATTTCTGAGGAACTGACAGTGCCTGACATGAAGATTTTTGCGGGTAACGCCACCCCTGAACTGGCCAAACAAATAGCTAATCGCTTATACATCACCTTAGGCGAAGCCAAAATTGGTAGTTTTAGTGATGGTGAAATTAGTGTTGAAATTACTGAAAACGTGCGTGGTGCCGATGTTTTTATTATTCAATCAACCTGTGCCCCTACTAACGATAATTTAATGGAACTAATCGTGATGATTGATGCGCTACGTCGTGCATCAGCCGGACGTATTACTGCCGTTATGCCTTATTTTGGTTATGCGCGTCAAGACCGTCGTGTACGCAGCGCTCGTGTGCCAATCACTGCGAAGGTTGTTGCTGACTTCTTATCAAGTGTAGGTGTTGACCGTGTCTTAACGGTTGATTTACACGCAGAGCAAATTCAAGGCTTTTTTGATGTACCAGTAGATAACGTTTTTGGTACACCTATCTTACTTGAAGATATGTTAGAGCGTAACATTGAAAATCCTGTGGTGGTTTCTCCTGATATTGGTGGTGTTGTACGTGCGCGTGCCGTCGCTAAATTATTAGATGATGCTGACCTTGCGATTATCGATAAACGTCGCCCTAAAGCGAACGTAGCTCAAGTTATGCATATTATTGGTGATGTTAAAGGTCGCGACTGTTTCATCGTTGATGACATGATTGATACCGGTGGCACGTTGGCAAAAGCTGCTGAAGCTTTAAAAGAACACGGTGCTAAACGCGTATTTGCTTATGCTACTCATCCGGTCCTTTCTGGTAATGCTGCTGAAAACTTGAAAAACTCAGTTATTGATGAAGTGGTAGTCACTGACTCAATTCCATTATCTGATGAAATTAAAGCACTAGGGAAAGTTCGTCAACTTACCTTAAGTGGCATGTTGTCAGAAGCGATTCGTCGTGTTTGTAACGAAGAATCAATTTCTGCCATGTTTGATGCCTAATCAAATTTAGCAAATTTCTGCACAGCATGAAAAAAGCACCCTAGGGTGCTTTTTTATTACCCACATATTTTGTCATCATACAGCTGATGACACCAATGTAGTGTCAGTTAAATTACTGCAACATTGTTGCTATCTCAAGTCCAGCATGACGACTATGCTGCGTTATCATATTAGCAAGTTCAGGCTTACAAGAGCCACAATTAGTACCACATTTTAAGCTTTCCCCCAATTGTTCAACGGTCGTCGCTCCTGCCTTTATCGCGTCAACAATGGTGTTTTGTGCAACATTAAAGCAGGAACAAACTTGCTTACCTAGACTAAACTCACTGCTTGCTTGACCAATCAACAACGCCTGTATATCACTAAAATCTAAAGTCTCTTTGCTAAACAAGTGCTGAAACCAAGCATTTTCAAATTCAGGCCATTGCGTTGAAACATAACAAGCAAATAGCAATTTTTTATCCGCTAACAAAATAATGTACTGGGTTGCGGCATCACCAAAACTCAACCACTCTAGATTTAACGACAATGTCGGCGCCGCGGCTTTTGTCGTAGCTGTTTTACCGTCAATTTTCTCGCTAATCAATTGCTGACACCATAACATTAAATCAGTTATTGGGGCCTTATTCGCCAGGCTTAATTGCATACCATAATTGGTCTTATTTTTTAGCCAGAAATCCATATTGTGCAATCTTGACTTAACATCAACCTGAGCTAAAAGTGCATCATCAAGATGACATTCAATAAACTGCTTGAACTGAGTGCTCTTAATTGCTATCGGCACTTGTTTACTTTCCGGTTGCCCAGATATAGCGTCAACAATACTTGGATACAAACGGCTAGCATTAGCATGAGAAGCAAATTGTTCATTCCAATGGATCGGCATAAAACACTCGTTATCACGTATGCCCTCATCCGCCTGAATTTGCAGTAAAACAGGTTCATTTCCAGAGCAAACTGAGTGTATCGCTACGATGTCATTTTCCATGACATCAAGTGCGGTGAGATCACGTGGGTTAAGGTATAAATACGGCTTAGTGGTATGTTGAGTTAATTCTGATGCTAAACCTGTGCGCGTCATACTATGCCAGTGATCTCGTAAACGACCGCTATTTAAGCTAAAAGGGAAGTCTTTATCGGTTGCTAGTGCGGAGAATTGGGGCGTAACAGCAAAGAGCTGTGCTTTTTGGCTCTTAGTAGCAAAACATCCATTTTCAAACACTTGTGAACACCCTGCTGGATAGTCACGATTGATTGGCCATTGCATCGGTCTGAGCTTATCGTATGCCTCAGGAGATAAACTCGCTAAGCCGGAAATATCAAAAATACGATTTGACTGTTGATTGACGGCAGTTAGGCCGGCAAACTCAGTGAATACATCGCTAACATGCTGATAGTCAAAGCCTGAAAATCCCATACTCTTTGCAACATCAGCTATAATTTGCCAATCATGGCGAGCTTGACCCTTCGGTGCTTGCACCGATCTTTGTCGAGAAATACGACGCTCGGAGTTAGTCACAGTGCCATTTTTTTCTAACCAAGGCGTGGCTGGTAATTTAATATCAGCAAGTGCTAACGTGTCATTATCACTAACACAATCAGAAACTACCACCAATGGACATTGGCTTAGCGCGCGCTTGATTTTATCACGCTCTGGTAAGCTCACCATAGGATTTGTCGCCATGATCCAGACGGCCTTGATTTCACCTTGTTCGATTGCATCAAACATCGCGACTGCACTTTTACCTGCCGAGGTCACCATGGTCGGCGATTGCCAATAGCTTTGCACATGGTCACGATGAGCTTTATTGTCAATATCAAGGTGTGCCGTTAACTGGTTAGCTAAGCCGCCAACCTCTCGACCGCCCATGGCATTGGGCTGGCCAGTAATAGAAAATGGCCCACAGCCCGGTTTGGCTATTTTTCCACTGGCTAAATGACAATTAATAATACTCTGGCATTTATCAACCCCGCTACTGGATTGGTTAATACCCATTGAATACAGCGTGATAGCCGAATAACTGTCAACAAATAATTGATAAACCTGCACAAGCTGACTTTGCTTAATATCACAATAACGAGCAACACGCTCTACCGGCCATAATGATGCTTGAGCTAGGGCATCATCAAAGCCTTCAGTATGATCAGCTAAATAGTTTTGATCTACGCCGCCATGCTGAGATAAGTAAGATAATAAACCATTAAAAAATGCCGCGTCGGTGCCGGGTTTAATAGCAAGATGATAATCTGCCGCGCCACTGGTTGCTGTAGCACGCGGGTCAATAACCACTAATTTCATATTAGGGTTAATTTTTCTCGCTCGCTCAATACGTTGAAATAAAACAGGATGTGTCCACGCGGCATTTGAACCGGTGATTAATAGCAGCTCAGTAGTTTCTAAATCACGATAATTACACGGCACAACATCTTCGCCAAAGCTGCGTTTATAAGCAGCAACCGCAGATGACATACAAAGCCGTGAATTAGTGTCAATATTGCCCGAGCCGATATAACCTTTCATGAGTTTATTGGCGAGATAATAATCTTCGGTTAATAATTGCCCTGAGACATAAAACGCCACTGAGTTTTTACCGTACTTTTTAATGGTGTCAGCAAAACCTCTGGCAACTTGCTCAATAGCATCAGACCAAGGCACTTGTTGACCATTTATCTCAGGCACAAGTAAGCGCCCGCTCTCGCTGATCGTATTGAGTAGATTACTACCTTTAACACAAAGCCGACCAAAATTTGCTGGATGATCTGCGCTGGCTTGCAGCTTCTTAGCTTTTTCGCCTTGCTTAGTAATATCAATGCCACAACCGACGCCACAATAAGCACAGGTACTTTCGATGATTTGCTCAGCTTGCACTACTATCCCCTAAAAGGCATTGTGCTTTCACAATGCCTGCTTACCTATGAATTACATGACTGCGCTTAACCAGCGCTACTTAGAAAGCTTGTTAATAAACTCAAACCAACAACTGTACTTGCTGTTCCATAATCCTTACGGGGTAATGCTTTACACTGATATCTTGCTGTAAACACTGGCCAGTTTGCAGTGAAAAATGCTGTTTAAACAATGGTGAGGCGACAACAAGATGCTCACCAATGCTGCCAACAATACCGCGATAAAGCACATTAGCTTTGCCAATAGGGTCATAATTACCAATAGCATAGACTTGTTGCTCAGTATTCGGCAAATGAAAAATAGCCACCTGTTCATCAACGATTGCTTTATCACTTTGCTCAATAAGCGCACAAACGCCGGAGTTGGTAATCAAGTCTGCCATCTGACAAACCGTTTGCCATTGCTGACCTTCTGCTGAATTCGACCATTGAGTTGCTGTTTTTAACGACATATATTTCTCCTTATGCAGGTTCAACAATTTTAGGGCTTTGTGTTGCTGAACTTTCAGACATTTTCACTGCGATACGTTCGTGCTGATAAGCTGGTCTAATTTGTTGACGCTCCTCAACAAATTGAATATTTGTATCCGGCTTGTCAGAATTTACAAAAGGTTTAAAACGTTTTAAGGCTTGCGGATCAGCCAATGTCGTTTTCCACTCACATTGATAGCTACCGACGATAAGCTGCATTTGTTTTTCAAGTTCATCAGCAATTTGCAAACTGTCGTCAATAACAACATTTTGTAAATAACTCAACCCGCCTTCTAAGTTATCCATCCACACAGAGGTACGTTGCAACCTGTCACCGGTATTAACATAAAACATCAAAATTCGGTCGATATATTTAATCAATGTTTCGTCATCTAAATCTGTGGTAAATAAATCACCATGACGCGGTTTCATACCACCGTTGCCGCAAACATAAAGGTTCCAACCTTTCTCTGTGGCAATAATGCCAATGTCCTTACTTTGTGCCTCAGCGCACTCTCTTGTACAACCTGATACGGCAAATTTAATTTTATGTGGGGCACGTAAACCTTTGTAACGATTTTCCAATAATATCGCCATACCAATACTGTCTTGTACACCGTATCGACACCAACTCGAGCCAACACAAGACTTTACGGTTCTTAGCGACTTGCCATAGGCATGGCCAGTTTCAAAACCGGCGTCAATGAGTTCTTGCCAAATAGGCGGTAACTGCTCTACGCGTGCGCCAAATAAATCAACGCGCTGACCACCGGTAATCTTGGTATATAAATTATATTTTTTTGCTACCTCACCCAACACTATCAACTTATCGGGCGTAATTTCACCACCGGCAATACGCGGAACAACCGAGTAAGTGCCGTCTTTTTGCATGTTAGCAAGATAGTTATCGTTGGTATCTTGTAGACCGACATGAGACTTTTCTAAAATATAATCATTCCAAACGGAAGCTAAAATAGATGCCGTTAATGGTTTACACACTTCACAGCCCAAACCTTGACCGTGTGACGATAATAATTGTTCAAAGGTGGTGATTTTCTCTACTTTGACAATATCGAACAACTCTCGGCGTGAATGAGCAAAGTGCTCACAGATATCTTTTTTAACCTCAACGCCACGTTGCTCAAGTAAGCTGTCGGTGACATTTTTCACTAGCGCGGTACAACCACCGCAGCCCGAGCTCGCTTTGGTACAAGTTTTAATATCGCCAACACTACAAGCACCGTTATCAATAGCACTGACAATGTCGCCTTTAGTGACGTTATGACAAGAACAAATGGTCGCGCTATCTGGTAAAGCATCAACCCCTAAGGCCGGTTTATCAGCCGCCATCGGCAAAATCAACGACTCTGGTGACGCCGGTAAATCAATAGCATTGAGCATGTATTGTAACAAGGTGTCGTATTCACTGGTGTCACCAATAAGGACCGCACCGAGTAGCTTAGTTTTTTCGGCATTAACAACAATTTTTTTGTAAACACCATTCGGCTGATTTTCATAGGTATAACAGAGTGAGCCTGATGTTTTCGCATGGGCGTCACCAATGGAGCCAACGTCTACCCCCATTAGCTTAAGCTTGGTACTCATATCAGCACCGGTGAAATGTTGCTCTTCACCCAGAATATGTTTTGCCGTTACTTTTGCCATGGCATAACCAGGCGCAACTAAACCAAAAATAAAGTTGCTCCACAACGCACACTCACCAATAGCGTAGATATTATTATCAGAAGTTTGACATTGATTATTAATAACAATGCCGCCACGTTCACCAATAGCGAGATCAAAGTCACGAGCGAGGTTATCAAAGGGCCTGATACCGGCTGAAAATAAAATCAAATCAGTTTCTAGTTCACTGCCATCACTAAAACAAAGCTTGTAGCGACAATGATCACCATCAACAATTTCATTGGTGGCTTTTGACGTATGCACTTGCACACCTAACTGTTCAATTTTACTTTTCAGTAATCGTCCACCGCCTGCATCAACTTGCACCCCCATCAATTGTGGGGCAAATTCAACTACATGAGTTTTTAAGCCTAATTGTTTCAGAGCATTAGCAGCTTCTAAACCAAGCAGCCCGCCACCAATAACAACGCCAACCTTACTTTTATCGGCACTTGCTTGAATAGCATCAAGATCATCAATGGTACGATACACTAAGCAATGTTCGCGATCTTTACCTGGGATAGGTGGCACAAAAGGATACGAGCCCGTAGCAAGCACTAATTTATCATAGTGATAGCGCTCTCCTTGCTCTGTTTCAACGAAGCCTTGCGCTTTGTCGATATGACTAACCTTAGCATCAACGGCGAAATTCACTTGCCATTGTTGATAGGTTTTTTCGTCTGTCATGGCTAAATCTGCCGCCGATTTACCGGCAAAATACTCCGACAGATGTACGCGGTCGTAAGCCAGTCTCGATTCAGCACAGAGTACGGTTATCTCTACCGCTTGTTCGCTATTACTTAGCTCAACAAGTTGTTCAACAAAGTGATGACCAACCATACCATTGCCAACAACAACAACTTTTGTTTTTACCACTGCCTGATTATCTATATCCATCAACCTACACCTACTTATTTATGACTCGTGTTAAACCGAAAAACTTACTTTTAGTCAGATGACCGCCAAAGAAAAATCACTTATCTTAAGTGCTTTTAATTTACCTTGGCTGAACTTAATAGATCTAGTTGCAAAGCTGGTGCCAGTTAACTTTTAACTTTAAAAACAATAACTAAAATATTTATCAAACAATTATGGCGTGCTAATGCACTAGTATGATGATGCAGCCGCACCACTGCTGTGCAGTTAATCGCCCTTGTTATATTGATGCAGTAATGTACTACGATTAAAAAGCGATAACGCCTAGCAGTGTGATCAACAAAATAAATGTCGTCGCTTGCCAAAATTGAATTGGGTAACGTTTTATAAACGGTAGGTTTTGATATGCTTGCAACACATCAAGGTTAGGCTTATTAAGATCAGTGAGAAATTCAGAAAAGGCATGATAACGATCCTTTGGATTGGCTTGTAAGGCTTTTTTCAAGGTTAAATCTAGCCACAAAGGTAATTCATTACGGTAATCTTTAATACTGCGATATTGCCATAAAGGGTAGGCTTTTACTTTTTCATGGCTCGACGCCATCGGCTTATAAGGTAATGCTCCCGAAAGCATTTCATAACAAACAACAGCAAGTGAAAATAAATCACTTTGGTGGTCGGCATGCATCGTCAGTAATGTTTCAGGTGCAATGTAATTCAGCGTACCTTGCGGCACCGTTTCTGGCAGGCCAGTTGTTACTTCATCTTGCGCGGCAATTAAAACCGTACCGTAGTCAATTAGCGTGATCTGCCCAGAGGCATTAATCATAATGTTGTCAGGCTTTAGGTCTCGATGAACTAAATCAAGACGCTGAAATGCCCGCAGCGCACTCACTATTTGACTAACGATATCACGTACCTGAGCAATAGTTGGTTTGGGATTATCGTGCATCCATTCACTTAAGGGTTGGCCATCAATAAACTGACAGACATGATATAACGCCTTGCTAGGATTCGGGTTAGTAATAACCTGCATAACATTACGATGCTTTATCCGCTCCCCCACCCAACCTTCTCGTAAAAAGCCCTGAATATAGATAGCGTCGTCGATAAAGTTCATCGAAGGCACTTTTAACACTAATGGCTGTTCGTGATCTGCATGTTCGACTAAATACAAGTGCGATCGCACACTGGCATGCAATATTTTCTTTACCTTATAGCCATCGAGTTTCTGCCCAACTTGCAGCGCTGGAGGTATTATTCTCGTCAACAAGTCTTGTTCAATTTCGGCTAATTCTCGCTTAGGTGTAGCATCAATATAAACCAGCACACAACTTACGTTGTCCTCACTACCCGCGGCAATTGCTTGTGTAACAATTTGCAAACTCACTTGCTCAAGCATGACTTTATTGGGCTGCTTTGGTATTGCAGATAATATCTTGGTCAGTTGTTGTCCAGGTATATGTTCATGGACACCATCACTGGTCAACATAAAAATATCACCGACATTGACGCCGAGCTGATATTGGTCCACTTTTAAATGGCTATCAGCCCCCAACGCTCGGGTAAGTAAACTGCCACTGAGCCCTTGTTTTTGATTATGATCACGAGTAATAACGTGATATTCGCCATGACGATATTTACCTACACGTGTGTCGCCAACGTGGAAAATATAAGCACTAGATGATTTAACAATTAATGCCGTGAAGGTGGTTAACCATTGTGCAGTTTGCTGTTGAGTATTTTCATGGTGACATTTAGAGTCAGTAACAGACCCAGTTACTCCTTGAGAAAATAACCACTGGTTTAAACTTTTTAGTACTTTAGCTGCTGATTTATTCGTTGACCAAGATGCTGTTGTCGCATAATACTCTTGAATAAACTGTGTGACCGACAATTGTGCAGCTTGCGCCGCATGGCTAGCACTTGAAACGCCATCGGCAATCGCAACAACGATGCCTTTTGACTCTCGTTCAGCGACACTCGGTTGCAAGGCAGCAAAAGCATCTTGGTTTTCAGCTTTTGTACCGGCTTGAGATGCGCCGCCAATAACAACGGCTAAAATAACAGGTAGCTTGGAGCGCGCCACACTGGTTTGCGTTGCGCTACTAGCTTTTACTGGCTTATTATCTATTGGGCTTTTCATCATTTGACTAGCTGACACTAATAAGCTCTACCGTACCATCTTCATGGACCTCAGCAATACTGCCTTTAGGTTCTTCCATAAATAATAAAGCGACAAAGCCTATCACCGCGGTTGCTGCAATGACTAAAAAGAATTGGCTATACGGTACAAAAGTTAACACCGTTAAATAGACAACAGCGCCAACATTACCATAAGCACCAGTCATGCCAGCAATTTGTCCGGTTAAGCTACGTTTGATTAATGGTACCGCCGCAAAAACAGCCCCTTCACCCGCTTGCACAAAGAATGAACATAGCATCGCTGTTACTACCGCTAATGCTAGTGGCCAAGCCCCTGAAATCAACGACATAGCAAAATAGCCACAGGCTAAACCCGCCGTCAGAATTAATAAGGTTTTCTTGCGACCAAATTTATCGCTTAGCCAACCACCACCAGGACGTGACATTAAATTCATAAAGGCATAAGTTGACGCCAACATGGCGGCAAACACCATATCTAAAGCAAAGGTTTCAGCAAAAAATAATGGCAACATAGAAATCACCGCAAGCTCAGAGCCAAAAGTAGCAAAATATAAAACATTCAGTACCGCAACTTGTTTAAATTTATACTGTTGCGCAGATGGTATAGTTGACTCAAAAACCTTGATATTCACTTTATAGGTTTGAATTAACTCGATAATGAATAAAGCAAATAGTGCTAAATAAACCAAAATAGCACTTTGCTCTGACAGTAAGCTCACACCACTTGGCGACAACTTCCATGTAAGCAGCGCTAACGCACCATACATAGGTAGTTTCATTAAAATTAGAAGATAAAAGTCATTGCGACTAGTGACCAACATTGCACCACTACTTTTAGGCTTAAAATAAGTAGAGCCTTGCGGAGTATCCCTAACATTAACATACCAGATAACACTAAAAACTAAACTCAGCACGCCCGTCAATGCCACGGCGTAGCGCCATCCATCTTCACCACCAAAAAATAACGCTAAACTAGGGAGTAACATAGCTGCAGCGGCTGAACCAAAGTTGCCCCAACCACCATAAATCCCCTCAGCTGTGCCGAGTTCATTGGCTGGAAACCACTCACTGACCATGCGAATACCGATAACAAAACCGGCACCAATAAAGCCCAGTAAAAACCGTGATAACGCCGCTTGCTCAAAATCGGAAGCGAGTGCAAACATAAAACAAGGAATGCTACACAATGCCAACAATATTGCATAAACAAGCCGTGGACCATACTTGTCAGTTAGCATACCGATAATGACTCGCGCAGGAATGGTCAATGCGACATTTAATAATAATAACGTTTTGATTTCAGCACTGGATAAATTAAGGCTATCCGCTATGACAGAAAGTAATGGCGCGTGGTTAAACCACACGGCAAAGGTAATAAAAAATGCCATCCAACTTAGGTGCAGCACTTTCATCTTACCGACAAATGAAAATATTTTAATCCCTGCAGGATCCGACATGTAAAATTCCTTGAGTAACTGAGCAAAATGAACCTAGGGCTAAGCAATCTTAATACCAGTAAGGAAATAAAAAATTAAACTATAAAATTCAGTACGATAAAGAATACCTTGGGTTGCAACGTTAAAGGTACAATAATCATTAATCCCCTTAATAGGGCTTATTGCACATCCAAGGTGCAGGCCGTTACTCTAAAAACATTCAATTTTTATGCTTTTATTAGCAGCCAACAAACAATTAAATTAGCATTTTGTCATAAGCCTTAGCGATAATATTGGATCTCCATTAGTGGGGGTGTTATCATGCCGCGCCTTTTTTAGCTAATTATTATCGGTTAGAAATAGGAACAGGTTGTTTTTGGTCGCAAAAAACAACAACTTTTAATTATTAAATAATGGATATTACCATGACTGATTTATTTACATTGGATGCTGAAGTACGTACAGATTTAGGGAAAGGTGCGAGCCGCCGCCTACGTCACGCGAACAAAGTTCCAGCGATTTTATACGGTGAAGGCCAAGAGCCTGTTTCTTTAACGTTAGAGCACAAAAATGTTTTCCGTGCACAACAAGAAGAAGCATTTTACTCACACGTTTTAACGATCAACATTGACGGCAAGCCTGTTGAATGTCTTTTAAAAGACATGCAACGTCACCCGTTCAAGCAAGTTGTAATGCACTTAGATTTCTTACGTGTTGATGCAAAACACGCTGTGCAAGTTAACGCTCCAATTCACTTCATCAACGAAGATGTTGCAGAGAAGTTAGGTGGCACTATGGCTCACCACGTGAATGAAATTGCAGTAACATGTTTACCTGCTAACATTCCAGAGTTTATCGAAATTGATGTTGCTAACTTAGAAGTTGGTCAAACATTGCATTTATCAGACGTTACTTTACCGAAAGGCGTAACATCTGACGAATTAGCAAAAGGCGAGAGCCATGACCAAGCTGTTGCTACATTGAATGCGCCTAAAGGTGTAAGCGATGACAGTGCAGAAGAAGCAACAGAAGAAGCTTCAGCCGAGTAAGTATTAATTTACTCCTGATGATAAAGCTTAAAGGGACAATGTTTTTACAACATACCCTTTAAGCTTTTTAGATTTATAGCAAATAGATTAATTGTTCTTAAGTTTGTATAACAAGAGTAAACTATTAGATGACGATTCAATTAGTAGTCGGCTTAGGTAATCCAGGTGCTGAATACAGTAAAACCCGTCATAATGCCGGTGATTGGTTCGTCCAAGAGCTTGCATCACGTTACAACATTTCACTAAAGCCAGAAAAAAAATACTCAGGTCTCTACGGTAAAGGATTAATTGCCGGACAATTAGTTCATCTTCTTATACCAAGCACTTTTATGAATTGTAGTGGTAAAGCCGTCGCACCATTAGCCAACTTTTTTCGTATTCCCGTTGAAAATATTTTAGTCGCTCACGATGAGCTTGATATGTTGCCTGGTGTTTGCAAAATCAAACAAGGTGGCGGACACGGTGGCCACAATGGCTTGCGCGATATTATTTCCTGTCTAGCAAATAACAAAGAATTTTATCGGTTACGCATTGGTATTGATCATCCAGGTCATCGCGATCGCGTCACTGGGCATGTGCTTGGTAAAGCACCTGCCAATGAACAAAACTTAATTGACCAAGCGATAGACGAAGCTGCGCGCTGTTTTGAAATTTGGCAGAAAGACGATATTAAAAAAGCTCAAAATCGTCTACATTCTTTTAAAGCGCAATAATCGCTATTGCGCCAACATTATAGGGTAACATCATGGGATTTAAATGTGGTATTGTTGGCTTGCCCAACGTCGGGAAATCAACACTTTTCAACGCGCTAACTAAAGCGGGTATTGAAGCTGCTAACTTCCCTTTTTGTACAATTGAACCTAATACAGGTGTTGTACCCGTACCGGATCCTCGCTTAGATGCGCTAGAAAAAATTGTTAATCCTGAACGCGTTTTAGCAACTACAATGGAATTTGTTGATATTGCTGGATTAGTTGCCGGTGCATCTAAAGGTGAAGGTTTAGGTAATAAATTTCTAGCCAACATTCGCGAAACTGATGCTATTGGTCATGTGGTGCGTTGTTTTGATAATGAAAATATTATTCATGTTGCTAATAAAGTCAGTCCTGCTGACGATATTGATGTTATCAATACTGAATTAGCCCTGTCGGATATGGATACTGCAGAACGTGCTATTTTCCGCTTAGCTAAAAAAGCTAAAGGCGGAGATAAAGACGCTAAATTTGAAATGCCCGTATTAGAGAAAATATTAAAGCATGTTGAAGATGGCCACATGGTGCGTTCTTTAGCGTTAACTAAAGAAGAAAAAGCAGCCGTTGACTACTTAAATTTTTTAACCCTCAAACCAACCATGTACATTGCCAATGTTAATGATGATGGCTTTGAAAATAACCCTTATCTTGATGCTGTACAAAAAATTGCCGATGAAGAAGGTGCTATCGTGGTTGCGGTTTGTGCTGAAATTGAAAGCGAGTTATCTGAAATGGATGACGAAGACCGTGTTGAGTTTATGGCTGATCTTGGTTTAGAAGAACCTGGCTTAAATCGTGTTATCAATGCTGGTTACTCTTTACTTCACTTGCAAACTTACTTTACCGCTGGTGTAAAAGAAGTACGTGCGTGGACAGTAAAACAAAATGCTACCGCACCACAAGCTGCCGGTGTTATTCATACAGACTTTGAGAAAGGCTTTATTCGTGCTGAAGTCATCGCTTATGAAGACTTTATCGAATTTAATGGTGAGTCTGGCGCTAAAGAAGCTGGTAAATGGCGTTTAGAAGGTAAAGAATATCGCGTAAAAGATGGTGATGTTGTTCACTTTAGATTTAACGTTTAAATCTTCTACATAAAAACAACAAACCAAAGAGAGCTAAGGCTCTCTTTTTTATTAGCACTGTTCCCCACCTTGACTATAAAAACTTAACCTACGAGAATTATCGTAATAAAGCTATTCTGATAAGCCTAACTACCTTAAAATAGCACTCAGTTTTATTCGGCACGAACAATCATTCACCAATAATACTGGCAAAGTTTACCTTTCAGGTTAGACTTTTCTAAAACAACAATATAAATATTTTAGGAATACGATGAAAACAACTATTTTAGCTTCAGTAGTACTTGCAACAGCAATGTTTTATGCCCCACAAAGTTTAGCTTTTGATCAAAGTATGTCATTACGTATCTGTGAATACGTATCAATTAATGATAAAAAACGCTTACGTAATTATTTAAAGTCAAATAAAGTTAAAATTCGCTCTATATTTGACAGTGTTCAATGTAATGGCAGCAACTTACTTGAATTTGCCGCCACTTCAAATGCGCTAGATGTTGGAGAATACTTAATAGGTAAACTTCCGGTAAAAACAGTAACAGAGAATTTAGCTGCTATTAAGACAAGCTCAGCTCACTTAGCAAAAGTAGCAAACGAAAGAATTAAATAAAGTCATAGCAACAATAATAAGCTCATTAGGTGATAACCTTAATGAGCTTATTATTTTAGGGTTATTTTTGTGCAGATATCCGACAAATTGCACAGTGAATAAGCAAACAAACAAAAAGTCTTATTTTTTTGATAAAAACGGTTGACGTAGCTCAATCAGATTTGCATAATACGCGCCACTTGCTGAGAGGCGAGATGGAAAGGCTACATAGCTCAGCTGGTTAGAGCACATCACTCATAATGATGGGGTCCCAGGTTCAAATCCCGGTGTAGCCACCAATCTATCTCTAAGTAAGAATTGAAATGCGGGGTTGGCGGAATTGGTAGACGCGCTGGATTTAGGTTCCAGTATCGCAAGATGTGAGAGTTCAAGTCTCTCACCCCGTACCATTTCAATGTAACTAGTTATGAAAGTAAATAGTTACGAAAGTAAGTACATTGCTGGGGTATAGCCAAGCGGTAAGGCAGCGGGTTTTGATCCCGTCATTCTGAGGTTCAAATCCTCATACCCCAGCCACTTTCTTTTATTCTCTGTATTATTCGAAAGTCCTCAATGTTACTCACTTTGTCATAGAATATCCTGTTGGGGTATAGCCAAGCGGTAAGGCAGCGGGTTTTGATCCCGTCATTCTGAGGTTCAAATCCTCATACCCCAGCCACTTTCTTTTGATTACATTACAACTCATTATTTATGAGATTACTACCTGGTATGCGGGGTTGGCGGAATTGGTAGACGCGCTGGATTTAGGTTCCAGTATCGCAAGATGTGAGAGTTCAAGTCTCTCACCCCGTACCATTTGTTATCTCTTTATCTGCATAACTAAACTTCATTAAAATATCTTTTAATATCCTCTAAAAATTATCTTTTTATTTTTTCTTCGTTTATTCATATAAACAATGCTTAACTTCAATGCGATTTTATATGAACTTAAGAGACCTGGTATAAAGTAGCTGAACCCGAGTTGGGGGAAAGTGAAGTTCTATAGCATAAATGATGAGGCAGACTTAAATACCACAAGCATAAGCCAGTGCTTTGTTCTTTAACTTTGGTAGCTTATTTACCATAGTCAAACCGGCATTACGAGCTAACTTGACTAAAGGTGAAACATGACCAAATGATAAATATAATGCATCCATTGCCGTCATCATCAATAAATTATCTGTCCGTCTCTTTTGCTGGTAACGAGCCAAAACATCTGCTTGTTGCCATGATTCGCCGTTCCCAATAGCTTGTGCAATAACATGCTGCAAGGCTTTAACATCTTTAAAACCTAAATTAACGCCTTGACCGGCCATAGGGTTTATCGTATGTGCGGCATCACCAAGCAGCAAAACACGACCTTTATGGTATTGATTGGCGTGACGCCTAGTTAATGGGAATGCGGCTTTATTAATAACTTCAATACGACCCAGTTTACTAGGGAAATGTTGCATGACTTCCTGTTCTAAACTGCTATTAGCTAATGCTGATAGACGCTTTATCTCATCTTTAGTTTGATACCAAACCAGTGAGGCAAAACTTCCTGGCATAGGCAACATAGCAAGCGGACCTGTTTGGAAAAATTGCTGCCAAGTAATATCTTGTTGTGATTTTTCAGTGCGAACATTAATTAGCATGGCTGATTGCGCATAACCCCAACCTGTTGTACCAATATTAGCTAACTTACGAACATAGGAGTTCGCACCATCAGCGCCAATAACAATTTTACTCCGTAATTTTTTTGAGGTTAAGGTTAGCTCAACTTCAGTTGCGTGTTGCTCAAGTTTAATTAAGCTTTCAGGACATAATAACGTTATATTGCTGTGTTGTTGTAATCTTTGCCACAAGGAAAGCTGTATCAATCGATTCTCAATGATATGACCTAAATGCGCTTGTCCGATGTCACTAGCATCAAATTCAGTATAACTGGACTGACATTCCGACACTCCTAGACGCTTATATGGGCACATGCGCCACTGTTGCAGTTGCTGCCACGCACCTAATTGCTGTAATAACTGCTCTGAAGCTAATGAAATAGCAGATACTCTTAAATCAAATGCTTGCTCAGCAGAGAAAGCGACGGGGGTGTGTTTTTCGATAACGGCAACTTTCAGGCCTAATTCAGCCAATGACAAAGCACTCGCTGCCCCGACCATTCCTGCACCAACAACAACACAATCAAATTGCTTCATAATGATTTTCATAACCTTGTTTACATAAGGTCATTCTACCCAACCTGATATAGTAATTCGATGTTTATATACTGGATTATTCAGCAACCTGACGCTATGCGGCATCGGGTGCGATAACTTTAAAATAGTCAGGGTACTAAATTTGGGGGTTATAACTCGCTTATAGAATTTGATCTTTCTTGGATAAAGTTCTAATTGGCCACCAAACCGCTCTTGCCATCCTATTGATAATTGATAAATAAAAGCATATTTTCCAGCACCTCCGTCAGTATGGTAGCTGATAAATTGCCCTTTATTAAATAACGCAAAAAATGAATCCTGCAGCTCCCCCGCTATTAAATCACAGCTTTTAAGCAGTTCAATAACTTTATTACCAATGGTTTGATGACAAAGTGACTGACCATGCTGCTGTTGATGTTTGTTACTTGAACGATAAAATGAGAAAGAAAATCGCCTTCGCTTCAGTGCTTTAATTGCTTGCACATGTTTACTTTTATCAATTACCTTAGTAGAAATATTATTTTTTATTCGACTAAGCGGTTGAGATGGAGCGGTTAACAGATTCCATTTTTTAATATGATGAAGCTTAATAATTTCATTTCTTAATTGTAAGGCTTCATTGTAAGGCTTCATTGTAAGGTAAAAAATTATTACATATCACAAAACCATTCTTTGCTAACTTTTCAAGCCATGGCATTAATAACAGACCTCAATAACATTACAGAACCCTAGACAACTATCGGCTACGAATAAACTTAGTGCGAAAAGATATCTTGAATTGACTAAATAGTAGCAATTGGCAACTATTTAATATTAACACAACCTAGTCGCGTGCCTATCGAACCAGAGATAGTTCAAATTTATCTAACACTACTTTATACCAAGTTTATTCCCACTCAGAAAACTTAGTAAAATTGGTATTACAAGCTATCAAGTGCCAATGAATGGCTCTCAATAGTTTAATAATAATGTTAATACTAGCATTAACACTTTTGTTCGTTATAATCAAAAAGTCATTAACAGTAAATTATATAAAAATACAACTAAAACAAGGGAATGATTATGTCTGCATTACAAAAAGAAAGACGTGTTGCTAAAGATATTAACTTAGTCTATGACTTATCGGAAAAACCTAATTTAAGCCAACTTAAAGCGCATCAAGATCGAGCTGTTGTTGCTAAGTTAAAGGCGGATCTGGTATTACCTAACGATAAGATTTTAACTGTTGATATAGATTTTGATAGCACAAGTGGCTACCATGACAATGCCATCATGGTGATGGATGATTTTGGGGTCGAAATAATTGCCACGGCATTTGAAGTAAAATATGGAAAAGAGCATGCGAAAAAAGTGCGTAAAGCATGGGCAAATAAACAGCATGATAGCGACCCTCGCAAGCCTACTTATCTGTTGGTACAAAAGCCTGAATCTGTTGAGAAAATACCAAAAATCTATGCTTCATGTGGCCAAGAGCGCCACCCGCCTAAAGAAGCGCCAGCAAGTATTACCTAATAAAACAAGTAAATCCTTAGTGATTAAGCCTAGACAGTGGCAATTATCATTGCTACTGCCTTGGGTTTTATGCTGTTTATTAACAACAGTTTCAAGTGCACAAGAGCTAACTAAGCGCTTAATCACTAGCAATGCCATTATACAGGATAGCAAAGGCTTTATTTGGTTATCAACAACAAATGGATTAATTCGCTATGACAGCGAAGATAAGATCATTTTCAATAGCAATAATAAAAATTGGCCTTTACCCTTTAATTGGATAAATGATATTTATCCCATTGATGATGACAAATTATTAGTCGCTACTGAAACCCATAAATTATGGTTGTTTAACACCTCAAACGGCAGTGCTACGCAAATTGCTCTAGATATTGAGGAAAATAGTATTTATCAACTGATTGAGCACTATGGTTATTACTATCTTTCTGTTAAAGATAAGCTCTATCAAGTTAATTCAAGGTCACTAAAACCCCAATTACTTTCAGCCAACATTGATATAAAAAAAATAAAAAAAACTAAAAAAAACATCTACTTTTCAACAACAAAAGGTGTTTACAAGCTACTTGATGGCAAGTTGTTTTTAATTGAAGCTGGTAGTGCTACCGCAATTACATCATCTGAAAATACTGTAGTTATTGCCAAAAACAGTAAGCTAATAACTATAAATGATCAGAATAATCGTCAAGAGGTTTCCGTTGATAGTCCCATTTCGACCTTAGCTATTGCTAATAGTCGTAATAGTATTTTCGCGATCAATGAACTAGGTTATATTGAGCATTATGCCCTAAGTGATTTCACTAAATTATCACATGCATTCCCAAATAATAAGTTACCTTTTGTTGATGAATTATTTCATGATAATACCGGTGTTTTATGGCTTTTAACCAGTCAAGGAGTGAAAAGAATGACACCGTCATTCAATAGAAATCATCGTAAGATATTTAATACTTCAATTAATTCTCTCGCTTTAACCGCTCACAATGAACAAATTTTTATAGGCAGCTACGGGACAGGTTTACATGAACTGATTAAAAATAAGTCGGTACTACCTAAAGATATTAATAAGAGCTTTAGCGCTAAAGGTAAAATAATTACCGACCTCTATAGTCATAAAAATAATATCTATATCGCAACTTTTGATGGTTTATGGCAATACAGTGTTAATAAAAAATTACTCGCACGAGTCAACTTTCCAGATAACAATATGCTATTACTTGATCTTAGTTTTAAAGATAATAAACTTTATTTAGCAAGTGATAATCAGGGCGTCTATATTTACGATTTAAGCTCAAAAACTATCGTAAAACATCTAGCCGATAGTCATTTAAGATCAAACGAAGCGATTAATTCTCTACCACTAGCAAATGACATGGTATGGGTTGCAACACCCGCCGGCATAGATATCGTTAACACCCGTAATAATCTTAGTCAAAAGATACAAAATTTAGGTGAAAACAAAGTAATATCTTTATTGGCTTATAACAATAAAGTTTATGTTGCCACTAAAGGTGATGGTTTTTTTGTTTATAATTTATCTGGTGAGCTATTGGCCCATTTTGCCAAAAACATCATTTTTGGCTATATGAGTGTTATTAATGATGAAATTTGGATATCAGGTCGACCTGGTTTATATCAACTCAATCCTGATAGCTATGAACTAAAAATGGTTGCTAATACTGAGCAATACACTTTCACTAAGAAACCCATACTACTGGATAACATGGTTTATGCTGCCCATTATGGCGGGGTATTAGAAGTTTCTTTACTACAAGAAGAAGCCATTAATCCTAACATTTATATCAGTAAAACTATCGCATCAGGTAAATCACAGCTATTAAGTCACACTATTGAAATAGATTCATCAAATGATGTTGTTACATTAGAGCTTGCTAGTTTAGATTTTAGACCCGGACAAGAAAAACAGTTTAAATATCAACTTAACAACGGTAAGTGGCATGGTATTAATGGCAACCAGTTAACATTAACGGGCTTGTCTTCCGGTAACTATCACATTGAAATCATGGGAACCAATAGTTTAGGGCAATGGAGTAATTTTAAAGCCTATACCGATATAAAAGTTGCTTATCCTTGGTATTGGCACCCGAATAGTAGAATAATCTACTTCACGCTTTTTACCTTAAGTTTATTATTCATTATCTGGTTATTGTATCTACGTAGCCGTTCAATCAGTCATATCCATCAACTATTAAATGAAGAGATACAAACCCATGGTCAATCTACTGCACTCATCCGCCGTAAATTAAAGAAAATTAAAACATTAATTGATCAAGACATTAAAGCACAAACCATTATAAATAATGAGCTAAAGCAGCCAAGTAGCGATCATAGTCTGGAAACATTAACCCTGATAAATGATTGCCTAAAGGAACTTAAAGTACATCATAGCCACACTGAGCCTAGCAATCTATCTGGCAGCTCTTTAACGGTAGCCTTGCCTTATCTAGCCGATTACTTTCATCAGCAGTATCATGTGCTAGTGTCGGTACAACTGGGGATTGCCTGTGAAAAGATCGATTATGCAATTCAGAGCGCTATTTATAGTATTATTTACGAAGCGATATTAGCCGCGATAAACAATGGTGATGGTGGGATTTTCGCGATACATATTAATGAAACTAAAGATAAAGTTTGGTTAAAAATAACTGACAACGAGCAAAGTTTTGCACAGTTTAATAGCAAAATTAATTTTGACATGGCGATGTATTATATTCGTCAAGTTGCGAAAAAATTTAATGCGACATTTCACACTTATGATAATCAAGAGCACGGCAGTGAAATTATCATCTCTATTCCATTAATGGCTCTCAATTCAGCATAAACACCTTCATTAAAGCGAGTGAAAAATCGACTAACAATAACCTAACGCTCACGGCATATTTTTCACTAATATTTTCTAAGCTAGCATCAAAGGCAAAGAAAGAGTAAAATACGCCCCCTTAAATTCTCTAGCAAAAACTAGAATCAATTTCATAGAAAAGATTAGGCGCGAATAAATGAGTAAAAAGCTATACATCAAAACTTGGGGCTGTCAAATGAACGAGTATGACTCGCAGAAGATGGCTGAACTTTTAGACTCTACCCACGGGTTTGAGCTGGCTGAAGAGGCTGAAGACGCAGATGTGATCTTGCTAAATACTTGTTCTATTCGCGAAAAAGCCCAAGAAAAGGTCTTTCATCAATTAGGTCGTTGGAAAAACTTAAAAAACGACAAACCTGAGCTTATTATCGGTGTTGGTGGCTGTGTTGCCTCTCAAGAAGGCGAGGCAATTCGCAAGCGTGCTCCTTATGTTGATATGGTTTTTGGCCCACAAACCTTGCACCGTTTACCTGAAATGATCCAGCAAGTGACCGGTAATAAAGGTTCAGTCGTTGATGTCAGCTTCCCAGAAATTGAAAAGTTTGACCGTTTGCCTGAGCCAAAAGCCGATGGCGCAACCGCCTTTGTTTCTATTATGGAAGGTTGTAGTAAATATTGTACCTTCTGCGTAGTGCCTTACACTCGTGGTGAAGAAGTTAGTCGCCCGCTAGATGATGTTTTATATGAAATTGCGCAATTAGCAGAACAAGGGGTTCGCGAAGTCAACCTATTGGGACAAAACGTTAATGGTTACCGTGGTGATTCGCATGACGGCAGTATTTGTCGTTTCTCAGAGTTATTACGTTTAATTGCCACTATTGATGGTATTGACCGTATTCGTTACACCACTTCTCATCCGATTGAGTTTACTGATGACATCATTGATGTTTATGCCGATGTGCCTGAGCTAGTCAGCCATTTACATTTGCCAGTACAAAGTGGCTCTGACCGTATTTTAACGCAAATGAAGCGTGGTCATACGGCAATAGAGTATAAATCTCAAATTCGTAAATTGAAGAAAGTACGTCCTGATATTTGTATGTCATCTGACTTTATTATTGGTTTCCCCGGTGAAACCGATGCAGATTTTGAAGCAACAATGAACTTAATCAAAGCCGTTGATTTTGATTTAAGTTTTAGCTTTATTTATAGTGCCCGCCCAGGTACGCCTGCGGCCGATATGATTGACGATATTAGTGATGATGTTAAAAAGCAGCGTTTACAAATATTACAAGACCGCATCAGCCAACAAGCGTTACATATTGCTCGTCAAATGCTCGATACCGAGCAACGTATTTTAGTTGAAGGGCCGTCAAAGAAAAATCCGATGGAGCTACGTGGTCGTACTGAAAACAACCGCATTGTAAACTTTGTTGCACCACACACCGTTATTGGTCAATTTGTAGATGTAAAAATCACTGATGTTTATGCTAATTCACTACGTGGCGAGTTAGTACGCCAAGAAAGTGAAATGGGTTTACGTATAGCACATTCTCCAGCCGATATATTAGCAAATAGCCATCACCAGCCAGGTGAAGTTTCAGTAGGCGAAAGACCAGCCGATGAATTAGGTGTTGCCACCTATATCCCTTAACGATGATAACAACGGTAAATGGATAACTTATTTACCGCTTTCAGTCGATATTACACACAGCAGGAATAACTTTTGAGTAAAAATACCAACATTAATTTTGAGCTTTCTCCGGCTGATAATAATCGATTAGCCAATTTATGTGGCGCTATCGATGACAACTTAAAAACTATCGAGCGCCGCATGGGCGTTGAAATCAGTTATAGAGGCCATGAATTTAAAATTACCGGCAAAATATTACATTGTCAGGCGGTTAAGAAACTCTTAATCGACTTATACCTTGAAACAGAAACCGTTAAAGGTAAAAGCAATAGTATTTCTGCTGAAATGGTACATTTAGCTATAGTTGATGCCGGTGTGTTAGCCGTCGCCCCAAGTAAAATTGATGCTAAATACGATGACATGGTGACGATAAAAACCAAGCGGGGCTTGATAAAGCCCCGTAACGAAAATCAGCAAAGCTACGTGCAAAATGTTATTACCAACGATATTAGTTTCGGTGTTGGCGTTGCCGGTACAGGTAAAACTTACCTTGCAGTTGCTTGTGCCGTAGACGCCCTAGAACGTCAAGAAATTAGACGCATTTTATTGACTCGCCCGGCTGTAGAAGCAGGTGAGAAATTAGGTTTTTTACCCGGTGATTTGTCGCAGAAAGTCGATCCTTATCTGCGCCCACTATACGACGCCTTATTTGAAATGCTTGGCTTTGAAAAAGTTGAAAAACTGATCGAACGTAATGTTATTGAAGTGGCACCGTTAGCCTATATGCGCGGTAGAACACTAAACGATGCCTTTATTATTCTTGATGAAAGTCAAAATACTACCGTAGAGCAAATGAAAATGTTCTTGACACGTATTGGTTTTAACTCACGCGCCGTGATCACAGGTGATATTACGCAAGTTGATTTACCACGTGGACAAAAATCAGGCTTACGCCATGCCATTGAAGTATTGGTAGATATTCCAGGTGTTAGTTTTAACTTTTTTCAAGCAAAAGATGTCGTACGTCATCCTGTTGTAGCACACATCGTTGAAGCATATGAAGCTTTTGAGCAAAAAGAAAATATTTTGAAAAAAGAAAAACAACAACAGCGCGAACAGCAGCAAGCACAGCTATTAATTCAAGCGAGTGAAAGTAATAATGATCAGTAACGGTCCTACTATTACCGTTGATTTACAAGTTGCTTGTGATAATAAAGTCGTGCCTGAAAGTCATGATTTTCAGCGCTGGGCCGAGGCTGCACTTACGCCTTATCAAAAACCCTTTGAGCTAACTATTAGATTAGTCAATAACGATGAAGGCCGCCAACTTAATCATCAATATCGCGGTAAAGACAAAGCCACCAATGTTTTATCATTTCCATTTGAAGTACCCGATGGCATTGAGCTTGATCTATTAGGTGATTTAGTTATTTGTGTTGACGTTGTAGAGCAAGAAACCATTGAACAAAATAAAACCGCCAATGCACACTGGGCACATATGGTTGTTCATGGCTGCTTACATTTATTAGGTTTTGATCATATTGAAGATGATGAAGCAGAAGAAATGGAAGCACTAGAAACAAAAATAATAACTGCTTTAGGTTTTGCTGCACCTTATGATGTCAATTAGCCGTAAATGTGTATATCATCCAGAGCATTATTTGATCTACTTCAGTAAAATGCTTACTGAAGAGAGTAAACAACAATTTAGTACTTGAAATTAACCCTGTTCGGTTACAAACTAACCAAATAATTAAATACAACTAAATTAAACTAACAAGGAATTAAAAAGGCTCTATGAGCGACGACCAACCCCACTCTAGTAACGGTTCTTCAAACAAGTCAATCTTGGATAAAATTATGCAAGTATTTACTGGGGAACCGAGAAGCATAGACCAACTCGCTGATGCATTAAATGATGCTGAAGACCGTGAACTTATTAATCCTGAAATTAAGCAAATGATCGAAGGTGTGCTCGAAGTATCTGATATGCGAGTACGTGATATCATGATCCCTCGCTCACAAATGGTCACGCTAGATATTAATGACCCGTTAGAGAAATCTCTCGCCATCATCGTAGATTCGGGACATTCAAGATTCCCAGTGATCAATGATGATATTGACGATGTTGAAGGTATTCTATTAGCAAAAGATTTATTGGCATACGGCTTTAATCAAGTTGAAGAAGAATTCACTATCGCACAAGTGATCCGTCCGGCGATTATCGTGCCTGAAAGTAAAAAAGTTGATCCGCTATTAAAAGAGTTTCGTCAGCAACGTTATCATATGGCTATTGTGGTTGATGAATACGGTGGCGTTTCTGGTGTTGTTACCATAGAAGATATCTTAGAGTTGATTGTGGGTGAAATTGAAGACGAAACCGATGACGCGATGGAAGAAGATATAAAATACCTTGCCGGCCAAGTTTATCAAGTAAAGGCTTTAACCGACTTAGCTGATTTTAACAGTTACTTTAATTTTCAATTTAATGAAAGTGACGCTGACACCATAGGTGGTATTGTTATACAACACTTTGGTCACATGCCGAAGAAAGGCGAAAAAATCACCATCAATAAAGTTATATTTAAGGTCACTGCAGCAGACAAACGACGTATTCAAACCTTGCAAATAACACTATCAAAAGAACACGTTGTAACAGGCAAAGTTACTGATTAAACTTTATGCTAAACAACATTGCTAAACGAATTTATCAAAATATAACCCATAAAGAAAATGTGCTCAGTTTTATCTTGGGACTGGCATTAGTTCTGTGTTACGCACCGTTTTCTTATTACTGGTTAGTGGTGATAATATTGCCAACTTGGTTATATTCGTTGCAAGGCAAATCAAGCAAAGATGCCACTAAGCAAGGCTTTATCTTTGCTTTTGGCTGGTTTTCTGCTGGTATCAGCTGGGTACATGTCAGTATCGACCAGTTTGGTGGTTTACCCTTAGCAGTATCATTACTATTAATGGTACTACTATGCCTATATTTAGCATCATTTCTTGCACTTGCCTGCTATTTAGCCGCTCGTTTTTCTTATCAAAAACAACTCAACCTTTGGCTTTTGCTGCCATTCTGGTTGCTTAGCGAATTTTTACGTGGTGTATTGCTGACCGGCTTCCCTTGGTTAACCTTAGGTTACAGCCAAATTGATGGGCCTTTAGCAACCTTTGCTCCAATTATTGGTGAAAAAGGCCTGAGTGCTTTGATTCTCATTGTCAGTATTGCGGTGGTTTATATTATTAAACGCCGTCGAGTTATGGTTAACATTGCCTTACTTATTGCGATTAGCAGTACCTACCTAGCGTTACATAATGCCACTTGGGTTTCTCTCACCGGTAAATCAGTGAAGGTTATGATGGTGCAAGGTAATATAAAGCAGGAAATGAAATGGGCGCCAGAACTCACTTGGTCATCGATGTTAAGCTACTTAGATCTCACCCGTCAACACTACCCTGCTGATCTTATTATTTGGCCTGAGTCTGCTATTACCGCAGTAGAGCCCAGTAAACAAGCACAAGATTTTTTACAAATAGCGCAAAGTTCAGCCGTGCTTAATAACAGTGCTATTATTACCGGTATTATTGATTACAACATCAATAGCAAAAATTACTACAATAATTTAATTGTGCTCGGAAAAGGCTCAGCAGATGATCAACAGGGTAATTATCAATATAATAATTTGAATCGTTATAGTAAACATCACTTACTACCCATCGGGGAGTTTGTCCCCTTTGCTGACTGGTTAAGACCCTTAGCACCGTTTTTTAATTTGCCGATGTCATCTTTTAGCCGTGGTGCATACGTGCAAAAAAACCTAATTGCCAATGGTTATCACTTACTACCATTAATTTGTTTCGAAGTTGCCTTTTCAGAGCAACTTAGTGCTAACTTTTCTAACCAAACAGACTTACTGTTAACCGTCAGTAATGACGCTTGGTTTGGTGACTCACACGGTCCACATCAACATTTAGACATTGTCAGAATGCGTGCACTAGAATTTGGTCGACCATTTCTGCGTGCAACAAATAATGGCATCACTGCTGCAATTGATCACCAAGGTAAAATAATCAAACGAATACCACAATTTGAAGAAGCGGTATTGAATGTTCAGATCCCGCTCACTACCGGGCTAACGCCTTATGCTAGTTACAACCGAATTATCGATTTTACTATTCCTTTGCTACTTTTAGTATTAGCACTAATGCGTCAATGGTTTTATAAAAGTCGTCAGTGTTAGGCCTTTGGCTATAAATATTCGCGATTAAAAGCACAAGAATACCTCGCTTCTCTCTACCTTCCATTATCACTTTTAGCACGTAGAGTTCCTTAGATATCTGCATAAACTAAACCGGCTTAACAATTTAGAATGACCTGAAATTTGCCACCTGAGTACTACAGTTATTCAAAATATTGCTCTAACCAGAAAAATAATATTAATTGCTTTTAAACCTTTTTCGTTTTTCACACGACTTAGTTTATATCAGTGCACTTTAGCAAAAGGTTTTGCAAAGCGCTGATTTGACATTCGGGGGAAAAGTCATGTCGATCAAAGATACCAGTGCACAAGACAGTAAAGTAATAATAAAAAAATCAGCCAGTAAACGCTGGGCAATCATCACATTAATCCTAGTAATAAGCGCTTGTGTTATCTGGCAAGTGGCACCTTCGGCATCTCGTTGGAGTAAAGCAGAGCAATCAATAGCATTAGACAGAGTTCGCATCGCAACAATTAACCAAGGAGACTTCACGCGCGATATTTCCGTGTTAGGACGAGTTGTTGCTGCGGTAAGTCCTACCGTTTACAGCCCTGCTGATGGCACCATTACCTTAATGATCGAAGCTGGGCATGAAGTTAAAAAAGGGCAAGTTATTGCAAAACTCGAAAGTCCTGAACTTAATAGCCGTTTATTTCAACAGCAAGCAAGCTTAGAGGGATTACAATCAAGTTTTGACCGGCAAAAAATTCAAGCAAAGAAACAACGACTGATTGACCAAAAGGCGGTTGACTTAGCCAATGTAAAACTGGTCACAGCTAACAGAGAGAAACGTCGTGCTGATTTGGGTTTCGAAAAAAGTGCCATTAGCCAAATTGACTATGAAAAAGCTCAGGATGAGCTCGAACAAGCAAACTTACAGCATAAGCATGCCGTACAAGATGCCGCCTTAAACACCGAAAGTTTAGACTTTGATAGTCAGTCCTTACTGTTAGATATTAGACGCCAAACGTTACTCGTTAAAGAGTTACAGCGTCAGGTTGATGGTTTACATATCACATCTCCAGTCAAGGGGATTGTTGGTAACCTTAGTGCAGATAACAAAACCTTTTTAAGTAAAAACCAAGCAATTTTAACCATTGTAGATTTATCACAGTTTGAAGTTGAAATTGAAATTCCTGAAAGTTATGCCGATGATTTAGCCATAGGCATGGATGTCAATATTCAATTTGAACAGCAACCTTTTCGTGCTCGCCTCGTCACGATTTCCCCCGAAATACTGAATAATCAGGTGACTGGGCGAGTGCGCTTTATTAGTAATATTCCCAAAAAACTACGCCAAAACCAACGTTTAAATAGCCAAATTATTCTTGAGCATAAAGAAAACGTTTTACAAGTACAGCGTGGGCAGTTTTTAGAAAGCAGTGGTGGTCGATTTGCTTATAAAATTGTTAATGGCTTAGCCGTAAAAACCCCAATAACTACCGGAGCGCGAAGCCTCAGCCATGTTGAAATATTACAAGGCCTTAACGTTGGCGACCAAATCATTATTTCAGGGACAGACACCTTTAATGCCGCCGAACAAGTATTACTTAGTGAGTAAATATCACTGTAGTAAACAAAATCTCAATGGCGTTACTTGGCCAATAAAAATTTAACAATAGAACAGAAAACTGTTCATTAGATACAAGGGAATTAGCTATGTTGATCATGAAAAATATTAATAAAATTTTCCAAACTGCAGATATTCAAACCCATGCGTTACGCGACTTTTGTTTACAGGTCAACGAGGGCGACTTTGTCAGTGTAACTGGGCCTTCCGGCTCAGGAAAAACAACTTTTCTGAACATTGCAGGATTGTTAGAAACTTATAGCAACGGCGAGTTCTTATTAGATGGCGAAGATGTCGGTAAACTCAACGACAATGGCCGTTCGCGGATGCGAAATGAAAAAATAGGTTTTATCTTTCAAGGTTTTAATTTAATTCCTGACCTCAATCTTTACGACAATGTTGATGTTCCGCTACGTTACCGTGGTTTTAATGCCAAAGAGCGTAAGCGTCGCATTGAACAGAACCTTGAGCGTGTTGGCCTTGCATCTCGTATGAAACATTTACCAAGTCAGCTCTCAGGCGGACAACAACAACGTGTCGCCATTGCACGAGCTTTAGCTACCGACCCAAGGTTTTTATTAGCTGATGAGCCAACAGGGAATTTAGATTCTGAGATGGCACAAAGTGTCATGAGTTTACTTGAAGACATCAATCAACAAGGTACCACCATCATTATGGTGACGCATGATGCAAAATTAGCGCAACGAGCTAAACGAACCATACAAGTGAAAGACGGAAAAGTCAGTGAGTTAGGATGCGTTGACTCACAACTTAAACAAGCCATTGCTTAAGATAATCAAACGCTAACGTACAAAAAAAGGACACATATGTTTAGTTATTATTTACGACTCGCTTGGATAAGTATTCTCAGACACTGGGGCTTAAGTCTATTAATGATTTGTGCCATCGGTTTAGGCATTGGTGCCGCCATGACGACTGTTACCGTAAACTATTTAATGTCAGCAAATCCGATCCCAGAAAAAAGCGCGCAATTATACTATGTTCAACTCGACAGTTGGGATGTTAACGATCCGTTTAATGACGGTTTAAGCCCTCCAGATCAGCTAACGTATACTGACTCCACTAACTTGATGCGCACGAAACAAGCTTTTCGCCAAAATGTGCAAGCTCAAGCTTTTGGTGTTATTGAGCCTGACGATCCTGAAATTCTGCCATTAATTGTTAATGGCAGAGCCAATTCAGCGGACTTTTTCCCAATGTTCAACGTACCTTTCATTTATGGCAGTGGTTGGTCAAACGAAAGTGATGACAGTAAAGAGTTGGTTGTAGTGCTGAGTAAAGAAACCAATGACAAACTTTTTGGTGGCACAGACTCGGTTGGTCAGTCAATTAAGCTTGAAGGTAACATGTTTCGAGTAGTGGGTGTCATTGATACTTGGCAACCCAAACCGCGATTCTATGACATAACCACCGGAGCATTTAATGACTCTGAAGATATTTTTGTGCCCTTTCATTTAATTGCCGACGAAAAAATATCGCGCTCAGGCAATACCAATTGTTGGAAACCAAGCGGAGATGGCTTTCAAGCTTTTCTAGCATCCGAATGTATTTGGACACAATTTTGGGTGGAATTAAAAACTGAACAAGATAAAGCTGATTACCAGCAGTTTCTCAATGCTTATGTACAAGAGCAGAAACAATTTGGTCGTTTTCAACGCCCGCTTGATAATCGCTTAAGTCATGTAATGCAATGGCTAGAATCACAAGAAGTAGTGGCTGATGACGCGCAAATGATGATGGCGATGTCATTGATGTTTTTACTGGTTTGCTTACTTAATACCGTTGGTTTATTACTGGCAAAATTTTTAGGTAAAGCACCAGAAATAGGGTTGCGACAAGCCTTAGGCGCCAGTAAGCGTACATTATTCAGCCAGTACATTATTGAATCTGCATGTATAGGCATATTAGGCGGCATTCTGGGTTTAATACTCGCTTATATCGGCTTAAAAGGCGTAGAAGGTCTTTATGGTGATTATATGAAAGGACTCGCAAGCCTAGACACTACCATGGCCATGTCTGCCGTAGTATTGGCACTGATATCCACCATATTCGCCGGCATATATCCCACTTGGCGTGCATGTAATATTCAGCCCGCTCAACAACTGAAAAGCCAATAAGCTTAGTAGATAAAGTAGGAAATGATTATGTTAGAAACAGGACTGATACTGCGTGCATTAGCACGTAATAAAATCGGGGCATTGCTTATCGCGTTGCAAATAGCATTAACCATGACCATTATGGTTAATGCAATATTTATGATCCAAGACCGTCAGCAACAAATGCAGCGCAAAAGCGGTTTAGATGAAGCCAACAGCTTTTATCTTACCAATACCGTTTTTGGTCAAAATTATAATATTCAAGCACACTTACAAACCGACCTACATACTATTCGTAACACCCCTGGTGTTGTCGATGCTATCCAAATCAATGCCATCCCTTTAAGTAGCAGTGGTTGGTCGATGGCCTTACAACACGAGTCCGGTGAAGATAAAGATGCTGTAGGCACAGCAATATACATGGTTGATGATCATGCCATTAACAGCATGGGCTTAACCTTGATTGCGGGTAGTAATTTTACGCCAGAAGACGTTGAATTACGTAAAGAAGGACAATCAACTTGGCCAGCAAAAACCATCATCACTCAAGCTTTTGCAGAAAATTTATATCCTGATAACTGGCAATCTGCTGTTGGAAAAACCGTTTATATATCACAAACACAACCAATACAAATTATCGGCATTATCGAGGCATTACAAGCACCATGGAATGGCTGGAATGGCGTTGAGCGTAGTATGTTAGTGCCCTTTCAACGCGAATCTAAAGGTAGTTATTATTTTATTCGCACCGAAGCAGGACGTCGTGATGAGTTAATGCCAGTAATTGAAAAAGCCTTAGCCGAGAACGATAAAGAACGTATTATTCGTCGGGTAACAACGGTTGAAGACACCCGCGAGCGTAGCTATCGTCAACATAACGCTACTAATAAAATCTTAACCACGGTAGTGATAACCTTAACCTTAATTACCGGTTTTGGCATTGTTGGGCTTGCTATTTTTAGTATCAATCGTCGTACGAAGCAAATAGGTACTCGCCGAGCTCTTGGCGCGACCAAAGGACAAATAATGCGCTACTTTATGATGGAGAACTTCATTATTTCAACGTTTGGCATCATTATTGGTTGCTTTGGTGCCGTTGCACTGAATATGTGGCTAGTTAACACTTTTAACTTATCGCCTATCAGTTTTCAGTTAGTCGCTTTTGGTGTTATCACGCTGTTTATTGTTGGGCAATTAGCTGTGCTATATCCGGCACGAAAAGCCGCAATGATCGCGCCAGCAACGGCAACCAGAACGATATAAACAATAACGTTCAAATTATAAGGGCCCTATCGGGCCTTTTATTTTTTCCTTACAACATGCCGCATTTTTACCAAAACTAAAGTTTTCATTGTTTTTCATGCTAATATTCAAAGAAAAAGGAAGCCTGATGAAAACCTTATCCTACGCAATAAAAGCCGTACTATTATTAGCGGCAATAAGCCCGACAATAGTTTTAGCAAAAACCACCTTAATTAAAAATATTCAAGGCTATACAATCACCAACAATGCCTTGGAGCGCTTTACCGCTATTACTTTTACTGACGATAAAATTGATCAGCTTTACACTGGGGCAGACCCACTACCCACAAGTAAAAATATAAACATTATTGATGGCCAAGGAAAAACCTTACTCCCTGGTTTGATTGACTCCCATGGCCATATCTTAAACTACGGCTTAAGCTTACTACGCGCAGACTTAGTTAATAGCATTTCAGAACAAGATGCGGTTAATAGAACCTTTAGCTATGCAAAATCCAACACTGAATTAACCTGGATACAAGGCCGGGGTTGGAACCAGACACAATGGCCGAGTAATACTTTTCCCAGCGCCAAAAGTTTAGATGTTTTATTTCCAAATCAGCCGGTTTGGTTAAAGCGTATTGATGGTCATGCCGGTTGGGCCAACTCAAAAGCTATGGCGATAGCTGGCATCAATAAAGCCACCTTATCACCTGAAGGTGGTGAGATTATCAAAGATGAAAATGGTCTCCCTACGGGGGTTTTCATCGATAATGCTATGGCACTTATTGACAACAGTATTGCTCCACTTAGTATCAAACAACAAAAGCAAGTATTAATCAAAGCCATGGATTCACTGGCAAGTTATGGCCTAACGAGCGTGCATGATGCCGGTATTGATACTGATAATTTAAATGCTTTTAAAGAACTTAGCCAAGAAAATGCCATGAGTATTAGGGTTAATGCCATGTTGTATTTACCGTCAGCTAATTGGCAAGAAACCTTAACAAAAGGCCAATTCCGCAGTAAAGACGATATGTTCACGTTCAACAGCGTAAAAATTCAAGCTGATGGTGCGCTAGGCAGTCGTGGCGCGGCACTCATTGAAGATTATTCTGATCATTCGGGTCATAAAGGCCTATTACTAAACACACCAAAAGAGTTTCAACAGCTAGTTAACACCTCAATGAAGCTGGGTTTTCAAGTGAATAGCCATGCCATTGGCGATAATGCAAATAAATTAGTACTCGATACTTATGAAGCGCAAATTAAAGCAACTGACACCAAAGCGCTTCGACACCGTGTTGAACATGCACAAGTATTGCGATTAGAAGATATTCCAAGGTTTTCAGAGCTTGGAGTCATTGCAGCCATGCAGGCAACACATGCCACTAGTGATAAAAACATGGCTCAAGATCGAATAGGCCCAAGTAGAATACTAGGTGCTTATGCTTGGAGAAAACTGCTTGCTGCTAATGCGATTATTGCGGCAGGTTCAGATTTTCCCGTGGAGTCACCCAACCCATTTTATGGCTTACATGCTTCGATTACTCGCCAAGATCATAGTAATAGCCCGAAAGATGGATGGTTTGCTGATGAAAAAATGACACCACTAGAAGCTTTTAGAAGCTTTACCTTAGATGCTGCTTATGCCGGTCATCAAGAACAAATCATTGGTAGTCTTGCCACAGGTAAAAAAGCAGATTTTGTTTTACTAGAGCAAAATTTATTTACCATGCCTGAGCAGGATATTTGGAAAATTACCGTCAATAAAACCTGGGTAAATGGCAAATTAGTATATAAAAAATAATTATGGTGCTTTCAATAACAAACTTTATTAAACAATTTTGGCAAGCAATAACGGTGATTATTTTAATATTAATCACCGTAGGCTCATTATTTCCGGTCGAACATCTGCCGGCAGCACCCGGTAGCGACAAAACCCATCATTTTATTGCCTACTGCGCCTTAATGCTCCCCACGGCATTACGTCGTCCTAAATACTGGCTAGCATTTGCCTTGTTTTTTATCCTATGGAGCGGATTAATCGAGTTAATTCAGCCCTATGTTAATCGCTATGGTGAATGGTTAGATATGCTGGCAAATACCGGTGGCGTATTTTTAGCGGTAATAATAGCGCAAGCCATATTGTGGTTGGCACCGACAAAGCATCAAGGTGCTTAAATTGGTCTTTGAAATGAAACATGATTTTTTAAAGTCAATTAAAAAGCCCTTACGGGCTTTTTTTGTTTTCTTTATGATTTTTTATGTACGGTGACCCTATTACGGCCATTTTCTTTTGATTTATATAAAGCATCATCAGCATGTTCAAGCCAATGTGATACCGTACTAAATGATGATTCAACCTCTGCAATACCTAAGCTAATGGTATATTTAATTTCAATATCATTATAAATAACCACAGATTCTTCAACTGTTTTACGCAGACGTTCAGCAAAGACAACCGCATCATCAAGAGCAGTATCAGCTAATAGCACGACAAACTCTTCCCCCCCATAACGCCCTGAGATATCAGTTTCTCGTACTTGTTCACGGATAAGCTTTGCTAAATGGCGTATAACATCATCCCCTACCAAATGGCCATAACTATCATTAACCGCCTTAAAGTGGTCAATATCTAGCATCACTAAACTGCTTGAGTGTTGGCTACGAGCATAGCGCTTAAACTCAGCTTCAAGGCAATGCTGCCAATGGTTACGATTGAACAATTGCGTCAAACCATCGGTTTGGCTCAAAATAGCTAAATCAGCATTAACTTTTTCTAACTGTTTCTTATGAGTGGCATTATCTGTAACATCGTAAACTAACAAGCATAAGTGAGAAACTTGCCCCGTTGTCGACATCAAAGGAATAAAGGTGGTGTTCTGATACATAAAGTCAGCGGTACCGGTGATCGGGCGATAGTTATTAAACTTAAAAACATATGGGCGTTGTTCCCAAATAGTAAAAGCTTTGTTCTTTAATAAAAAGACCGACTCTGCTTTACGACGAAACCAGTCTTCAGGGATCTCATCAAAAAGATCAAATAATACTTGGCCTTTAACCTCACGTGGCAACAAGCCACTATGGTTTTCCATAAAACCATTCCATATTTGAATACTATAATCACGATCAAGTACGACCAAGCCAACATCAATGGTATGGAGCATTTCCATTAACCAATGTAATTCATTTAACTGTTCTGTTTGCATTGACATGATTAATCCAACAAATAAGCAATTTTATTATTAAGGGTAGTGACTGACTCTTCAGTAAAGAGTAATAACAGTTCACATTTAATTGGGTAATTTTCGATACTATAGCTAATTTCTATCGCGAGAGTTTTTTTCCACTTATTGGTATTCGTGGCAATTAATTCAGCAATTTTTCTATGTTGTCCTAATACAACTGGATGGCCTTGGCTAAATGACATATCAAGTTGTGCAGAAATACCACTTAAACAAGCACCAATCAGTAAATTAGCTAAATCCATTAGTAGCTCTAATTCAATATTATTATCAAGTGCTTGATCATATTTCATTAGTGATGCGACATCTTTAAAACTTGAATCATTAAGAATAAGTAATGCCTCTCCTGAGATCCCAGCCCCGATAAACCCTTGGCAGATACCAGAGGTTTTCTCTTTACTTTCAACATCTGAAAGTGCCATGGTTAGTTCGCTAACTTCAATAAAATTAACATTAGGGATTGGAAGAACAACAAAAACATCCAGTAAACGCGCCAGTAGATCGCCGGCTCGTCCCATCGCAACATTTGCAATTTCTTGATAACAATCAAGCATATCACTATCAATTTTAATCGTTGATTGCTCAGGCTTATCCAGTTCTTCAAGCTTAATTTTATCTTTAGCCTGCTCTACTTTCGTCTCAGGGGCCAGTACCGATATAAGGTCATCGTTTACCGAACTAATGCTTTTAAGCTCAGAAGCTTGGGCTTGGGCTTGGGCTTGGGCTTGGCGAATAATAAGATCATTTTTATTAAATACCCCATAAGTAGTTAATATTTCAGTGAGCTTATTTTTATCGACTGGTTTTTTAATGAAATCTAAAGCACCTAAACTTTTCACCCGTTGATGTGCTTCTGGCTGAATATCACCAGATATAACAATAACTAAGGTTGGCAAGTCTTGTTGCAATATTGTTTCTAATACTTGATAGCCATCCATTTCTGGCATGTTTAAATCAAGCAACAGTACATCGCCTTTACCTTCCTTAATTGCCGCTATTCCCTCAACACCATTACTGGCAAAAGTTATCTCGACATCCCAACCATCAGGGAGTGAGCGCGCGACTTGTTTTCGCGCCATATTGGAATCATCACAAATGAGTAAAGCTGTTGGCATAGAGGAAAAACCCTAGGTTGCTATGTAAAAAGAGTGTTCAATCGATTTTCCCAGCAAGATATATTTAGCAATACATACGCTCGATAGGTAATGGCGCTATTATAATCAAAAATAGTACCATTTTAAAAATAAAACACCTTTTATTCGCATTTTTTATTACACAAAGGTAAGCTTGAACAATATTTTACCCTCAGTAAACTATCTAATGATGAATATTTCAAAACTACCGACAATTATACTACTTAGCGCGTTATTTATGTTTTCGGCTTCAGCCGAAGAGCTAACAGAAACCACCAATTTAGTGATGGCAGGCAATAAGTTCGTTACCTTACTTGGTAATCAAGTAAATTTAGGCGATATCGCACCTAATTTTAAAGTAGTCACTGAGTCATTTTCTCCGGTAACTTTGGCCGAATTTAAAGATAAAGCCGTATTAATTTCAGTCGTGCCGAGTTTAGATACTGGTGTTTGTTCTATTCAGACTAAACGCTTTAATGAAGAAGTCACAAATTTACCCACAGATGTAGTTATGCTAACCATTAGTAACGACCTACCTTTTGCTCAAAAGCGATTTTGTAAAACCGAAAAAGTCGAAAATATAAAAGTTTTATCTGATGCCGTATGGCGTAGTTTTGGCCAAAATTATGGCTTGCTGATTAAAGATATGGGCTTGTTAACTCGGGCAATATTTATCATAGATACTGATGGCAAAATTGCTTATAAAGAATTAGTCAGCAATATTTCTCAACACCCAGATTACGACACCGCTTTAACAAAATTAAAATCATTAAGTCAGCTAGTAGCACCTACTGAAGATGCAACGATAGAAGCATTAAATTAACTATTTAATGCTGCTATAACACAATAAGAGCTAATACAAACATTGGCTCTTACTACTAAAAAATACACTCACAAAAACAATAACTTAAAAATAATATTTGATTTATTTTAGCATTTCTCTTGAATTTAAATCCATCAATCCCATCTTTAATAGTGTAGTCGCCAATAGGGTCTACATTAACCGCCTGTTCAATATTGAAAGGCATTTTAACACTCTGAGCATTATAAATTTCAGATGTATTAATTCGCAGCATAAGCTGGTTTTAGCATCACGAACTATTGACAGAGACAACATATTGCTAAACTTTAATAGGATATGAATTATGCGTACAACTACAGATTTCAGCCCACTTTACCGCTCATTTATTGGCTTTGATCACTTAGCTGGATTAATCGATAAAGCTTCAAGAGCAGACAAACAATCTTCTTATCCTCCGTATAACGTTGAGTTACTCGCGGAAGATCAATACCGTATAACCATGGCAATAGCTGGGTTTGCAGAAGAAGAGCTTGATATTGAATCAAAGCAAGACACCCTTATTGTTACAGGTACAAAATCGAGTGATAGTAACAATACAGAACGTAAGTTTTTGCATCAAGGCATTGCCGAGCGCAACTTTGAACGCAGATTTCAATTAGGCGACCATGTAAAAGTCATCGGGGCTTTTATAAAACATGGTTTATTACACATAGATTTAGAGCGAGAAATACCGGAAGCGTTAAAGCCAAGAAAAATAGCTATTAATGGTAAAAGCCTTATGCAGCCAAAAGGCATAGAGCAAAAGAGTTAAGGCTATTATGTAATTACTTCCCTCCTTTATTTTGCCCAGTCTTTGACTGGGCTTTTTTTTTATGATTAACTGCTGTTGGTACTGATTAACGATGTATTTGCTAAATACTCTAACGATAACTCGCTATAATCTGCTCGTTTACGATTATTAAAGCTTAATGCCAAGGGATTTTTGTTTGTTCAGAACAGTCAAAAATAAACTCATCAATAGTTTTGTGTTATCGGTAATATTTTTTTGCAACAGTGTGGTTTCAGCAAATATAAATATTGTGACCGAGCATTTAGCCCCTTTTCAAATCGTCAATGGCAAAAACATTGCTGGCTTATCAACCGAGATAATTAAGGCGGTGTTAAAAGAAGCAAAGCTTCCTTATAGTTTAACTGCTAACCCTTGGTCATTGTCATATAACAGCGCATTGCACGAAAAAAACAGCTGTATTTATTCGCTTGCACATATCCCACAACGTAAAGCACTTTTTCAATGGATTGGTCATATTGCTACAAGTACTGCTTCATTATATGCTTTAAAAAGTAACAAAATTGTAGTCACCAATTTGACACAAGCCAAAAATTATAAAATTGCCGTCATAAAGGATGATGTTAGCCATCATTTCTTATTATCAAAAGGCTTTGTAGAAAATAAAAATCTTTATGTGATGAATAACTACGATTCACTACTAAAGTTACTCGAAATACCCAGTAGACAGATTGATTTAGTCGTACTTAATGACGACCTGTTGAATAATAGAGTGCAGAACTCAACCGAAGCAGCTAAATACAAAAATCAACTTTTTTTAAAAGAGTTGGCATTAGATTTTTACTTTGCATGTAGCTTAAATACGGACAAAAGCACCGTCAATATCCTGATCAATGCCATGAAAAAATTAGAGCAAAGGGGTGAAATTACGGCTATTAAAAATAAATGGCGGCCAATGATGATTAACCTTATTTAATCATCAGGCAAGCCTGACACTTACAGCAAAATAACAGAATAATCACCAGAGCAGCGCGTAAAACCTGTTTACGCGCTTAAATACAATGCCCTTATATTTGTAATCCCTCACTTACTTCACTTTGCCATCACATCCAATAAAGCATGAACCGTGGCTTCAACACCCGACTTAATCGCTGGTTCAGGGGTAATTTTAAATTGTGGACTATGGTGACTAGGCACGGCTGCACCACCGGCTTCTGCACGTTCAAAGTCTGCTTTTGGTGTGCCGCCCACTTTAAAGTAAACGCTAGGAATATAAGGATCCGAGGTGAAAAAACCAAAGTCTTCCGCGCCCATACCGGTTTCAGCGGGCTCTAGTAATGCATCAGCCCCCATTTTTTCACTCAACACACCTTTTAAACGTTTAGCGAGCTTTTGATCATTGAAAGTCGGAGGGAAAGAAAATTCACTTACCACCACTTCAGGCAAATTATCTTCTGCGATACCCGCCGTACGAGCGGTGCCAATGGCAACGCGTTTTATCGCCGATAATAGTTGCTCACGCACTGCTGGCGTTAAACTCCGTACCGTTAGCTGTAATTTAGCTTGGTCTGAAATAATATTATGCTTAGTGCCGGCATGAAATGCACCGACGGTAATAACACCGGCATAACGTGGTGCTAATTCACGACTAATAATAGTTTGCAGGTTATTAACAATTTGCGCGCCGATCACGATAGGATCCTTGCCTTGATGCGGCGATGCGCCATGCGCGCCAATTCCGTGCACCGTTATATCAACAGTATCTGCTCCAGCATAAGGCGAGCCTTCATCAACAATAATTTTACCTGCTTCTGAGTTGGCACTAACGTGAAAAGCAAAAGCGTAATCCGGTTGGCCAAAGCGTTGCCATATGTTATCGGCCATCATTGCCGAAGCGCCAGGGCCTTTTTCTTCAGCTGGCTGCCCTATCAGCATTAAAGTACCTGACCATTTATCTTTATTTTCAGCCATATAACGAGCTGTTCCTACAAGGCTGGTGATATGAACATCATGGCCACAAGCATGCATAACACCGACGGTTTCGCCATTCCAATCTTGCATTTTAACTTTTGAAGCATTCGCCAAGCCTGATTGCTCAACAACCGGTAAGCCGTCCATGTCAGCTCGCACCATCACCATAGGGCCAGCGCCGTTTTTCATAATTGCAACAACACCGGTACCACCAACCCCATGAGTCACATCAAAACCGACCGCTTTGAGTTCTTGGCCTAAACGTTTTGCCGTTTTAGTTTCCATTAATGATAATTCTGGATTGCGATGGAAATGATCCCATAACGGCGCTAAATGCTGCTGATAATCTTTAGCAATATAGTCTGTTGTAGCTTGCTCAAATGCTAAAACGGTATTCGGGATAAACGATGATATTGCCAACGTTGAGGCAATTAAAACAGCAAGTGCTTTACGATTCATTTCAGGCTTCTTATGTGGTTTATTATGGTGAACTTAATTTACCTAGCCTGAGCGTTAATGTCTTGCTGTTTTCGTTAGTCTGTATGCATTCAACGATAAGTAACGTTAATTATTGATCATTTTTTGCTTAAGTTTCACTATATATCTGCTGATAGTTAGTTCGATTATTCACTGCATAATGCTTCATCAAATAGTACGTACAATAGCCATTTCGCCTATTGAATATGCGACTACAGCACTATTTGCTTACTTATTGATTTATGAATCTCGGGGATAAGATTTTTTTAACAACAAATAAAGCTCAATAAATTAGCGGCAATTAAAGCTGACAACAACTGAGGTTATTGGGCTAATTTTTGTCAAGATTTTACTGACATTAAATTTTCTATTATGCTAAAAAAGTGTCTAAAATAAAAACAATAAGGTCAGTCATGGATATTAATTTAGCCTCTAAGAGAGCATTAGTTTGTGGTAGTAGTCAAGGCATTGGGCGCGCTTGTGCAATAGAGCTTGCCAATTTGGGTGCCAGTGTGACGTTATTTTCACGCAACCTTACTAGGTTAGAAAGCGTGAAAAATGAACTGTGCACAACACATGGTCAACAACACCAAGTGCTTATTGCTGATTTTTTTCAGCCAACAGAAGTCAATCGCATTATTCTTGACGATGTTGCGGCAAATGGTGGTTATGACATTCTGATCAACAATACCGGCGGTCCAGCGCCCGGTCCAGCAAATACAAGCGATGTTAGCGCCTTTATTGAAGCGTTTAATTTACACCTAGTGACCAATCATCATTTAGTACAAGCATTGTTACCAGCAATGAAGAAAAAGCAATATGGTCGTATCATTAACGTTATCTCTACTTCAGTGAAACAACCTATTCCTGGCTTAGGCGTGTCAAATACTATTCGTGGTGCTGTGGCGAGTTGGTCAAAAACACTGGCCAATGAGCTTGGCGCTTTTGGTATCACGGTCAACAATGTATTACCTGGCGCAACCGCAACCGCAAGATTAGACGCCATTATTGCTGGTAAAGCGAAAAAACAAGATATCTCGATAGAGCAAGCAATCATCAACGAAAAGGCCCAGATCCCAATGCGCCGTTTTGCAGCGCCTGAAGAATTTGCCGCCGCAGCGGCGTTTTTAGCGTCGCCGGCAGCCGGTTATATTACCGGAATTAACTTACCCGTTGATGGCGGTCGCACCAGCTGTTTGTAGAGGAATAATCGATGGATATCATTGCAAACTTTATTGATGGTCAATATCAAGCGCCGTGTCAGCAACAATATATTGATAATATCGAGCCAGCGACAGGCCAGGTGTATGGTCAAATACCTGACAGCGGAGATGACGATGTTGAGCTAGCGGTTGCTGCTGCAAGAAAAGCCCTACCTGCATGGCAATTGATGCCATTGGAGCAAAGAGCTGACTATTTAATCGCTATTGCGCAAGAAATTGAGCGACGTATCGATGAGTTAGCAACGGCGGAAACAATTGATAACGGAAAGCCAATATCATTAGCCCGCGAAGTTGATATTCCGCGCGCAGCCAGCAACTTTAAATTTTTTGCTCACGCCTGTTCACAATTTGCCAGTGAATCTCATGCGATGGCGGGCAATGCCATTAACTATACCCTTAGACAACCCGTTGGCATCGTTGGCTGTATTTCACCGTGGAATTTACCGCTGTATCTTTTTACTTGGAAAATAGCGCCCGCGTTAGCTGCCGGTAATTGTGTTATTGCTAAACCTTCAGAAGTCACGCCTAAAACGGCGGCATTACTCGGTGAAATATGCCAAAAAGTCGGCTTACCTAACGGAGTATTAAATATTTTGCATGGCACTGGCGCAATGGTCGGTCAAGCCATTTGCCAACATGAGGAAGTAAAAGCTATTTCTTTTACTGGAGGCACCAGTACAGGCGCCGCTATTGCACAACTTTTAGCACCAAAATTTAAAAAATTATCCTTAGAGCTGGGTGGAAAAAATCCCGCGTTGATTTTTGCGGATTGTGATTTTGACAGCACACTTGAACAGGTATTTCGCGCCAGTTTTGCCAATCAAGGGCAAATTTGTTTATGTGCTTCGCGCCTTTATATTGAGCGCCCGATTTATGAAAAGTTTAAACAGGCATTAATCGCTAAAGCACAGGCTTTACAAGTAAGTGACCCTTTATTAGAAACTAGCAAAATGGGCGCATTAGTATCAAAGGCACACTTACAAAAAGTACTGAGCTACATAGCAGCTGCGAAAAGCGAAGGCGGTGTGGTTTTAACCGGTGGCGAACAAATACAACTTAGCGGACGTTGCCAACAAGGCTACTTTTTGCAAGCAACCCTTATTGAAAATTTAGCTAATAGTGCCCGTTGTAATCAAGAAGAAATATTTGGCCCAGTGATCACACTACAGCCCTTTGATAACGACCAAGAAGCCTTAACATTAGCCAACGACAGTCAATACGGCCTAGCGGCAACGGTATGGACAAATCATTTAGCCCGCGCTCATCAACTAGCTGAAAACTTAAACACCGGTATTGTTTGGATAAACTGCTGGTTACTCAGAGATTTACGCACGCCCTTTGGCGGTATGAATCACTCTGGTCTTGGCCGTGAAGGTGGCGTAGAAGCCATGCGATTTTTTACTGAAAGTAAAAATGTCTGTGTTAAATACTAGCGTGAACTTAAGCTGAGAGCTTTATGAATCAAACCTGGACAAAGTTTAAATCATCAGGAGCAATATTTGCCAGCGCGTTAGGCTGCAAATGGAGCTTAACCTGATCCTTCCCCGCTAGGTTTTCAATTTGCTTGCTCTGTGCGCTAGCCAGTTTTTATTCACTAATAAACTGTTCTGCTCAATAACAGTGACTAAACTTACTTGCTATCAGCCGCTGTATAACGGTAGCAATTAACCAAAAAATAAGTAACAAAAACAAAAAATGGATAACATTATGTCAGAAGTATTTAATGCCGATCAGGCACCAAAATCGGTTGGTTTATACCCGCACGCAAGGCGGGTAGGAAATTTATTATTCTTATCCGGCGTCGGGCCTCGACAAGCGGGGAGTTCGGATATTCCAGGTGTAGTACTTGATGAAAATAATGATGTACTCAGTTACGACATTGAAGCCCAATGTCATAGTGTTTTCCAAAATGTCAGCACCATATTAGCCTCAGCAGGTGCTGATTGGATGGATCTGGTTGATGTCACGGTTTTTTTAACCAATATGAAAGATGACTTTGTCATTTATAATCGAATTTATGCTGAGTACTTTGCTGAAAACATGCCTTGTCGTACCACAGTTGAAGTCAATAAATTACCGACCCCCATTGCGATTGAATTAAAGTGCATCGCAGCGTTTCCTGCTAGCTCAGGTAAAGAAGGAGCATAAATCATGGCCAAATTTTCTATGCCTTTTAACTTACAAAAATGGATTGATGAACACCGCGAGCAACTTAAACCGCCAGTGTGCAACAAGCAAATATTTCAGCAAGATGATTATATCGTCATGGTGGTGGGCGGACCAAATAATCGCAGCGACTATCATTACAACGAAACCCCTGAGCTATTTTATCAACTTGAAGGTGAAATGGTGCTCTGTGTTGTTAACGAAGATATCAATAATGAAGCAGCAAGTAGCCAAACACCAAGCTTTAGCGATATCCCGATTAAAACCGGAGAGATATTCCTCTTACCGCCGAAAGTACTGCACTCTCCGCAACGCTTTGAAAATAGCGTTGGTCTCGTTGTCGAACAAAAACGGGCACAAGGCCAACAAGACGCACTGTTTTGGTTTTGTCAGCAATGTAACGCTCAGTTATACACTGAAAAATTCTGCTTAGAAAATATCGAAACGGATTTACCGAAAGTGTTCAGTAATTTTTATGACAATAACGCAAACTGCCAATGTAAAAGTTGCGGTTATCTCGCTGAAAAATAATTGGGGGCATAATGCTGAAAATAGATATTCATACCCATATTCTGCCAAAAACTTGGCCAAACTTACGTGAAAAATATGGTTATGGTGGCTTTGTCAGTTTAGATCATCATAAGTGCGGTTGTGCTCGCATGATGGTTGACGAAAAGTTTTTTCGCGAAATAGAGCACAATTGCTGGGATCCAAAGGTTCGATTACAAGACTGTCAGCAATATAATGTCGATGTGCAAGTGTTATCTACCGTGCCTGTCATGTTTAATTACTGGGCAAAACCCAAAGATACCTTAGACTTATCAAAATATTTAAATGATCACATTGCCGGCATCGTTAACGATCACCCCAAGCGCTTTATTGGCTTAGGTACATTACCAATGCAAGCACCTGATTTAGCCATAAAAGAACTAGAGCGTTGTGTAAATGATATTGGTTTAGCTGGTGTGCAAATAGGGTCGCACATTAATGATTGGAACTTAGATCACGAGCAACTCTTTCCTATTTTTGAGGCCGCCCAAGATCTTGGCGCCGCAGTGTTTGTTCATCCTTGGGACATGATGGCAAAAGAAAAAATGCCAAAATACTGGTTACCTTGGTTAGTGGGCATGCCCGCGGAGTCTAGCTTAGCTATTTGTTCAATGATCTTTGGCGGTGTACTACAACGCCTACCTAAGTTAAAAGTGGCCTTCGCCCATGGTGGCGGTTCGTTTCCAGCAACAATTGGCCGAATCGAACATGGTTTTAATGTTCGCCCCGACTTATGTGCGGTTGATTGCCCAATAAACCCACGCGATTTTCTCAAGCAAATTTATCTCGACTCATTAGTACATGACCCATTAGCACTGAAATACTTAGTCGATTTAATGGGAGCAAACAATATTGCTCTTGGCACAGATTACCCCTTCCCTTTAGGTGAGCTTAGCCCTGGTAAATTGATTGAAGATAGCCACTTTAACGATGATATTAAAGCCAAACTATTACATGGCAGTGCGCTTAATTGGCTTGGTTTAAGCAAGGAGCAGTTTTTATGATCATCGACGCTCCGCAATTAAATATCAGGAATGGAAAATGAAAATATCCATCACGCTTGGTGAACAACAGTATAATGTCAATACTGACTTTGGCCATTCGTTAGCCATCGCACTAGACTTTGACCGTAGTGAAAATCAGCCAAATCACTTTGGCGCTGCCCCTGCATTAGCAAAACCTATGCAAGCAAGCGGTTTTATTGGCGACACCACTCAAGGCGGCAGTTGCAATGTGTTTGAATTAAGCTTCAACCCACATTGCAATGGCACTCATACCGAAACTATCGGCCACATTTGCGATCAAGACAATGCCTTAGCGTTAAGTATTTCAGCACTAGAATTACCACCACTAATGCCCTGTGCGTTAATTTCACTTACCCCGATAAAGGCAAGCGACACCACTGACCAATATAGCCCAAGTTTTAGCGTGCACGACAAGGTGATCAGTCGCCAGCAACTTGAGCAAAGTTTAGCTACTTATCCTGATATTCAATTGCAAAGCGTAGTGGTAAGAACCTTACCTAATAGCGCTGATAAATGTCAGGCAAATTATAACCAGGCTAATCAACCGGCATTTTTCACTCGTGACGCTGTGCTTTATCTTAACGAACGCGGCGTTGAGCACTTAGTACTCGACCTACCGTCGTTAGACAGACTTAATGACGATGGCCTGCTGACTTGCCACCATATTTTTTGGCAAGTGAAGGAAGGGGTTCATCAACCTAGTTCCAATAGTTTGATCAATAAAACCATCACTGAAATGGCTTATATCAACAACAGTTTACACGATGGTTTTTATTTTATGAGCCTACAAATACCGGCTTTCGTAAATGACGCAGCGCCTAGTCGGCCGATGTTATATCAGGCCGAACGATTAAGTTAGCAACACAGTTTGAAGCACTGAACGGGCTAAAAAATCGATGCAATAATAATTAAAATGAGTACAAGATGAGCAACGACATTAATTCAACACCACATACTGACATGAGCACTGAAATAAGCGCTGAGACAAATATATTTTCTTTAGCTTACGCGCAGAATTTAGATCAAAACGATCCACTTGCCGCCATGCGTGAGCATTTCTCCATCCCTAAACAAGCGGATGGCTCCAATGAATACTATTTCACTGGCAACTCGTTGGGCTTGCAGCCTAAGCTCGCTCGCGCCGCGGTGATTGAGCTACTTGATGCTTGGCAAACACGAGGCGTAAAAGGTCATTTTGAAGGCGAATTCCCTTGGCTGCCTTATCATGAATTTTTAACTGAACAAGCGGCTGAAATCGTTGGTGCATTGCCACAAGAAGTTGTGATGATGAATTCACTCACCGCCAACTTACATTTTATGATGGCGAGTTTTTATCAACCGACAGCAAAGCGCTCGAAAATATTAATTGAGCATCATGCCTTTCCCTCAGATCATTATGCGGTTGAGTCGCAACTAAAACATCATGGTAAAAGTGTCGACGACAATTTACTGTTATGGACACCAAGAGCACATGAAGAGTTACTAAACTATCAAGACCTTTGGCAATTGATTGAGCAACATGGTGATGAAATTGCCTTAATATTATTACCTGGCGTACAGTATTATACCGGCCAAGTTCTGGATATGGCTGGTATTACAGAAGTTGCGCATGCCAAAGGTATAAAGGTTGGTTTTGATCTTGCTCATGCCGCTGGCAATATAGAATTATCCCTGCACCAATGGCAAGTCGACTTTGCTTGTTGGTGTAGCTATAAATACCTTAACAGCGGTGCCGGCTCTGTCGCCGGCTGTTTTGTTCACCAAAGGCATGTTGAAAATACCGAACTTAATCGCTTCGCCGGTTGGTGGGGTCATGACAAATCTAGCCGCTTTAAAATGGAAAATACTTTTAAGCCCATCCCTACCGCAGAAGGTTGGCAATTATCCAATCCGCCAGTACTTTCACTTGCTGCTGTACGCGGATCTTTTGATACCATTAGCCTTGCCGGAGGCATGCCGGCACTGCGTAAAAAATCTTTGTTATTAACAGATTATATGATGAGATTAATCAAAGCTGAGTTGGGCGAAAAAATTCGTATTATCACCCCACAAGCGCCAGCAGAACGTGGCTGCCAATTATCATTAATGCTGAATGTCGACGGACTTGACGGCAAAGCTATGTTTAATGCCTTAGAAGAAAATGGCGTAACTACCGATTGGCGCGAGCCTAATGTTATTCGAGTCGCCCCCGTACCTTTATACAATAACTTTCAAGATGTTTATCATTTTGTCAGAATATTAAAGGAGTGCCTGTAATGTCGCCTAGAGAAAAAATAACCATTGCCGGGGCGGGACCCGTTGGTACCTTACTAGCGATTATTTTAGCCAGACATGGCTATCGCGTTAACTTATTTGAATCGCGGCCCGATTCACGGGTAAAGAGCATTTATCAAGGTAAATCCATTAACATTGCCCTTTCAGATAGAGGTTGGTTGGCGTTAGCATCAGTCGGTCTCAAGCAACAAGTAAAACAGCAAGCCATTGCCATGCATAAACGTGTTATGCACGCTATTGACGGTAACATTACCGAACAAGCATATGGCACACCAGAGCAAGCGATTTGGTCGGTTTCTCGTGCCGGTATTAACGAACAATTGCTTGATTTAGCTGAGCAAGAACCATTAATTAGCATAAAGTTTGATCAGCGCTTAGTCGACGTTAACTTTGACAATGCCTGCGCCAGTTTTTTACACGAACATAATATTGAAAAAGTATCTGCAGATATATTATTTGGCGCCGACGGCGCTTATTCAAAAGTACGGCGTTTAGCACAAGAAACACCACGTTTTAGCTACAGCCAGTCTTATATGCCGCAAAGCTATATTGAGCTACATATTCCAGCCAATGATGACGGTTCATTTAAGATGGCGAAAGATGCCTTACACATCTGGCCACGAAAAAAGTTTATGTTGATCGCCTTACCAAACCCTGACGGTTCGTTCACTTGTACATTATTTCTCGACTTTCAAGGTGAGGTGTCATTTTCATCATTAACTCAGCGTGATGACGTTGAACAGTTTTTCCAAGCTAACTTTGCCGATGCTATGGCTTTATTGGAGAACCCAATTGATGAGTTTATGGCAAAAACGGCTAATCCACTGTTTCTGGTTAACATTGATCCTTGGGTGATCAACGAAAAAGTTGCACTTATTGGTGATGCCGCTCATGCCATGGTACCGTTTTATGGCCAAGGCATGAACTGCGGCTTTGAAGATTGCCGTGAGCTAGGGCAATTAATTACTAAGCATAACTACGACTGGTCAAGAATATTTCTCGGCTATCAAGCGCAAAGAAAAATAAATGCCGATGCTATCACTGAACTAGCCAAACGTAACTTTGTTGAGATGAGCGAACGCTCAGGTCAAGCCAGTTTTTTACTACAAAAGCAGATTGAAGCAAACTTTCATCAGCGCCACCCAGAACTTTGGACGCCTCTGTATTCAATGGTAACCTTTTCGCCAAGCTTGCCCTATTCACAAGCCTTAGCCATTGGTGATATTCAACAAGAAATTATGCAACAAATTATGCAAATCCCCAATATTGAAAGCTGTTGGCAAGAAGACTTCGTTTATGCAAAATTACAAGAATTAGCACAAGCATCTGCTAGCGATAATAACAATGATTTATCGGCTGATAGAAAAACTGGAGAGCAAAAACATGACTAAATCCAGCGACAGTAAAGCTAAGTCGGCAAAGCTTGATTCGAAAAATACCACGGACAATCAGCGCAATGCAACTGGCTGCCCTTTTCACCAACAAACACCTAATATTGATAATAACTCTCGAGAGCTAGAACAAGACATTCATCAGGATTTCAATAATGAAATGTCTTATGGGGATTACTTGCAATTGGGACAGGTATTATCTGCGCAGAAGCCGTTAAGCGGTGAACATGATGAAATGCTCTTTATTATTATTCATCAAACCAGTGAATTATGGCTAAAGCTTGCCGGACACGAATTGCAAAGTGCCATTGCTTATATAAAGGCTGAAGATTTTGGCCCGGCATTTAAAGTCATTGCCCGGGTAAAACAAATATTTATGCAATTGACACAATCTTGGAATATTTTATCTACCCTTACCCCCAGTGATTACCTAAAATTTCGTGATGACTTAGGTCACTCATCAGGTTTTCAGTCATGCGGCTATCGAAAACTGGAATTTCTGCTCGGCAATAAAAACGCGGACATGCTTAAAATTCATCAAGCGAACAGCACAGCCTATCAAGAATTAGATACGCTGCTGAAACAAAATAGCCTATATGATGAAGTGATTATTGCCTTAGCAAAAGCTGGGTTTGACATTGACAGTACCGTCAGAGAACGTGATGTTACTCAGGCCTATCAGCGCAATGACAGCGTATTAGCTGCTTGGCTTAATGTCTATCAGCAACCAGGAATCTATTTTGAACTCTATGAGCTAGCGGAAAAATTAGTCGACATAGAAGATGCTTTTCAGCAATGGCGCTTCAAACATATGTATACAGTACAACGTATCATAGGCTATAAAAAAGGTACCGGTGGCTCGTCTGGTGTTGGTTTTTTGAAAAAGGCCTTAGATGTGAGCTTTTTTCCTGAGCTTTTTGAAGTGCGCACGCATTTATAAATCAAATTTGTAAGCCAGTAATTGTTAAACCGTCATGTAAAATTGTCATGACGGGGGACGCTCTACTGTTTTAGTGCGAACATGCGTTTTTTGAAAAGTTAACCTTCTAAAACAAATAATAATTCAGCCAAATCGGGCTGCCATTGAAAGTCTTTTAATTTAATTTTGCCGCCAATAACCACAACTTGCTCATCTTGCAGCAAGTCTCGTTGGCGCTGAAAGTTTTCTGTACCTGGCGAAAAAGAAATTTTCCCTTGAGAATTGACCACTCGATACCATGGCACAGCCTGACCACGCCAGCCATTTTTAGGTACAGAGCCTAACGCTTTACCCACTAATCGCGCACGACCAGGCAAACCGGCTAAATCAGCAATTTGACCATAATAGGCAATTTTTCCAAGCGGAATAGCCTGCACCGCCTGCCATATTTTTATATGCTTATCATTAAACTTTATTGGTGAAATTAATTGAGTGACCATCATTCATTAAAGAGTAAATTAATTATTAACTCTGCCTCGTATAGTAAATTTTGTTCTCCATCTTCCCCAAAAAATAAAGATAGACGGTATGCTTCAGAGGTTATTTTGACTTCATCACTTAAGATAAAAGCATCTGTTGAAAAGTACTCGCTAAGTTCACAAGCGCTATCTCTTGACAACAGTCCCTAAGCATTCATTAGATTAAAAGAGCTTTATCTCTCTTTAATTTTGCTAATAGTGCATTAATACTGGGAAATTGGCTTGTGAACTGCGCTTTATCATAAAATTCGTCTTTAATACTTGGCGGTGATTTAGCATTATTATCGCGAATAACCTGTTCGATGTTGTTGATACTTTGCTTAACTTTGACTGGGTAATTGGCAAAACTCTCATCTGCTTCAAGCACGTTTAATACTGTTTTTTCCCAACCTGTGTACCAACTAGCATGAATATCCTGACGGCTTGAGTTCTCTGCTAACGATATATTTTCCATTACCTGCTGATAGAGGGCATATTCATCTTTTGCCTTGATAAAAGAGCGCTGTGTAGCGTCTTTAGCCATGCTTGGGCGTACCAGAGATAACAACTCTAGACTTTCATCAGCCAGTGATTTAGCCAACGATAACAAAACTTTCGCACTGCGATGGCGAGCAAGATCAGGGAAGTAATCACGGACTTGCTGCAACTCAGTTAATTGTCTTGCAATTGCCTTTTCCCACAACAGCACTTCTGGCATTTCATTTTGCAAACCACTGTCTTGAATATACTCAAAAGCGCGATGTAATTCAGTTGTGCTTTGATTGAGTTTACTCACCAAGTTATTCGCTTGAATTAAATCCCAATCAATAACCGCTGATTGATAAAAACGTTCAAATAATGAAGTTAACCTTAATTGCCGGTATTGATATGAACGAGCAATACTTTCTTGGGCTTTTAATAAAATTAACAACTGACTGCCAGATTCAATCAATACTTTTTTACTATCTAAACTAGGAAAACTTCGATAAGAATCATGACTAGCAAGATAAGCGGCGTAATAATTATGAGTAGCAAGTGCGCGCTGTGAGGATATTAATTTCGCCTGCGAATTTTCAGCGTTCACTAATTGCTGTTGATAAGTTTCTGGCTCTAACTGTGCCAATTTTTTCAATGCTAAAGTTAATGATGAAAGCTTCTGAGATTTTTGAGCCTCTTCATAAGCACTTACTGCTTGGCTGTAATCTGTAGGTGAACACGACACAACATAAAAAAGTAACAGAATTAAAACAATTACGCTGTAATTAAAATTCACTTTTAAAAACCCTTTTATTTGGTCATTACTTAATATTAAAGCAATGACCATGTAAACACGAGAACTATAGAATTAAAAAACCACTTCAAGTGAAGTGGTTTCTAATAGCAATCAAATGAGAACGCTTAGCTACTGAGGGTAACTTTATTCACCACATTTGCCTTTGGCTTCACCTTTCATTTTACTTTCGCCACATTTACCTTTGGCTTCACCTTTCATTTTACTTTCACCACATTTACCTTTGGCTTCACCTTTCATTTTACTTTCGCCGCACTTACCTTCACCACATTTACCTTTGGCTTTATCTTTCATTTTACTTTCGCCGCACTTGCCTTCACCACACTTGCCTTTGGCTTTGTCTTTCATTTTACTTTCACCGCATTTACCTTCACCACATTTGCCTTTCTCGTGATCATCAGCGGAAACAATCGTCATGACATTTTGCACAGCAAATGGATTAGTTTCGGCTTTTACAGGCATAGTTGCCGCAACAGTTAATGCAAACAAGCCTAATAAAGCTGCTATTGAAGATTTTTTGATTAATTTCATTACTTTTTCCTTTTAATTTTTCAATTTGACACTACATCATATAAGTATAGCTATTTACAAAGACCATATTGGCTGTAAATAAATTTCAAGCGCTATAAATTTTTCTAAATTAATTTAAAGAAATTATTCATTTCTCCAACATAATTGAGCCTAGCTTTATCTTCATGAAACCACAAGTTAAAAAAATCATTCTGGCGCCGATGGAAGGTGTTGCAGACCAATTAATGCGCCAATTACTGACATCATTAAATAGCTATGACTTTTGCATCACTGAATTTGTTCGGGTGGTTGACTCATTAGTACCTAAACATGTGTTTAGAAAAACTTGTCCTGAAATCGCCAATCATTGCTACACCGAGAATGGCACGCCATTAAGAATGCAGTTACTCGGCCAAGAGCCCGATTGGATGGCAGAAAATGCGATCAGAGCAATTGAGTTAGGCTCACATGGCATTGATGTGAATTTTGGCTGTCCTGCCAAAGCCGTTAATAAAAGTAAAGGTGGCGCTGTTTTATTGAATGAGCCAGAAAAAATTTATCAGATATTAACCAGGGTCAGAGCGGCCATAGGGGAAAGCACAATATTATCAGCAAAAATTAGACTCGGCTTTAATGATGCATCAAAACTTAATGAAATTGTCAGTGCCGTTGAATCTGCCAATGCTGGTCAACTAACCATTCATGCACGTACCAAACTCGATGGCTATCGCCCTCCTGCTTATTGGCACTTTATCGCTGAATTAACGCAAAAACATAAGATTGAAATATTTGCTAATGGTGAAATATGGAGTAAAAATGATGCAATAAACTGCCTAAATCAAAGCAAAACAACTAACTTAATGCTCGGTCGAGGTGCATTAGCACTCCCTAATTTAGCCAATGTAATTAAATTTGATGAAACGCCAATGCCTTGGTCTGATCTCAGCTTATTATTAAAGCGTTATAGTGAATTAGAATTGCATGGTAATAAAAGTTTCTACTTCTCAAGCCGTTTAAAACAATGGCTACGCTACTTAAAATTACAATACATTCAAGCTGAACAATTATTTAATGCCATTAAGCTATTAAAAAATAAAGCAGATATTCTGCAGCAAATTGACCTCATCACGTCCGTACAGTCAAGTTAAGAACATTTATTCTCAAGATTCGAGTTTCAGCTGGATCCTGCATCTTGAAGTGGCATGGGTATACTTATGAGTAATAAGCATAATGTCGTAGAAATAATTATTAAACTAACGCAGCTTTTTAATATTTAACAAGGTAATATAATTCGTCTAAAAGATAATTAATCTGATGAAATAAGAAGTAATAATAGTGAAAAAAGGTTCAGAGTTAAGGGCTCGTTATAACGACATCAATCGTGGTGTATACTTTATTGGTACAACCCCACCGAAAAATGATACGCCAATTGAGCAAGTATCGGCTATTGCCGATAAATTACTTGAACGAGTCAGTGATGTCGACTTTGATGGTTTAATTGTTTATGACATACAAGATGAAGATTCTCGTACCTCACAACCGCGTCCGTTTCCTTTTAAAACCACACACGATCCTCGGCTTTACTCGTCACTTTTAAATAAAAAGTCCGCAAGACCTGTGATCACCTATAAAAGTGTTGTGCAGTCAAATGCTGATGATTTTGAACAATGGGCTAATGATGCATGGCATGACTATGGTGTTCGCGATATTGTGCTTGTTGGTAGCCCATCTAAGCAAAATAATATTAGCTTACCTTTAACTGACGCCTATAAAACCTTAGTAGCCAATGAAAATGACTTTTTTGTTGGTGGTATCACGATTGCTGAACGCCATGCAAACAAAGGCAATGAGCATGCTAAGTTAATTGAAAAGCACCAGCAAGGTTGCAACTTTTTTATCTCACAAGCTATCTACAATGCCCAGGCTACAATCGATATGTTGACCCGCTATGCTATTGAGTGTCAACAACAAGGGCTAAAACCACAACGTATTATTCTAACCTTCTCACCCTGTGGCAGCAAAAAAACTTTAGAATTTATTGAATGGCTTGGTGTTAGTGTACCTGAAGCGACAAGTTTACGCATTTTAAATGCCGAACGACCGTTATATGAATCGATTAGAATTTGCAGTAATACCTTAGTACAAATACTTGATGCCGTATTGCCATACAAGTTACCCCTAGGGCTTAATATTGAAAGCTTAACCAACCGAAAAGAAGAAATTGACGGTTCAATACTCCTTTATAAATTATTGCGCTCAACTATGGATAATTATTTAGCTAAACAAGAACTAACCGCTCTTGCCTCTGATAAATAAGCATTATTTATTTTTATTTTTATACGCTATGCTTATTTATAATGATAACTAAATTCAATATTTAATATTTAATCAATATAGTAAAGAAAATAAAAATGAGGATAAGGTATGTCTGGTACAGCAATGGTGGTAGCAATAGTATTTATTTCAGTAGGTTTCGGGGTGATATTCGACATGTATAAAAAGCATTTAGAATTTAAAGAAAAAACCTTAAACCATAACAGTCAAAGTACTGAGCAAGTTATTGCCATGAAAAAACAAGTACAAACACTGGAAGAGCGCATGCAAGTGTTAGAAAAAATTGTTACTGATGAAGGATACGATGTTCGAAAAGAAATAAATAAATTATGATACCGCTATAAGCTTTCAAAAGGCACAGTCGTAAGCTATCAGTAAAAAAATTCGAACTCCGAACTCATATTATATTTTTTTATTTTACTAGCAGCTGATAGCTTCAAACTTATCGTTATCTTTTCACTTAAAACTAACACCTGTATTTGATATGAAATTAATCATGAGATCAGCGTTTGACAACTTACGACTTAATCCATTACATGGCTTTGAAATTGATGTAAATGGTGACAAGCAAGTGGTTAAAATATTTCGAAACGAACAGTTAATTGCAAAAAAAATCACTCTCAAAAAATCAATACGTTACTTTGCCGTTAAAGGCTATCTGCGATACTTAACGGCAGAAGAAATCTAGCTTTAAACCATAGGTAAACATCAATCCAAACAAAAACCTCAAACTAATCTCGAGTGTTTAAAAGCTATCTGACAGTGACTCTAGAGTTTTTCCATGTGGAATGGGTAGCTTAGTCTCAGGATCAACTTGTACAAAAACAATATCATCAGCCAAACAGATGGTTTTTTTTGTCACCTTATTACGCATCATACAAGTAATGGTAATTGAGGTTTTTCCTACCGCTTTAGTGGTTAAACCAAATTCAACGACATCGCCCTGTTGCGCTGGCGACTCAAAGTTTATAGCGCCAATATGTTTAGTTACCAAACAATTGGTTTCAAGTTGACAAATAGCATATATCGCAGCTTCTTCATCGATCCACGCTAGTGCTCTGCCACCAAATAATGAGTTGGCATAATTTAAATCATTAGGCAAAATTAGCCGGCGAGATAGAAAGCGCATAAGTAACCTTATTTATAAGTATAAAAGATACTCAGCCAAGCTGATCTAGCATTGGCTGATAATATGAAGATAATATTTTTAAACTGATTTAGCGGCAATAATATCGTTAACCAGTTCGAGGCCGGTTTTATTGCATTTAGGTAGCTCAACATCAGACGTTGCCAAAGCGTGGGTTCTTTCACCCCATTTAACAACATGGGCGCTCCAGGTTAAACCACCGCCAAAAGCCGGTAATAGTACATAAGATTGCTTAGCAATAAAGCCTTCTTCTATTGCTTCAACAAAAGCAACCAAGGTAGTGGCCGCTGACATATTGCCGTATTTATGAATATTGACAAACACTTTGTTTTTGTCCATTTTCAAACGTTTTATCAAGGTATCTATAATACGTAAATTCGCTTGGTGGGGAACAACACTTGCCATTTGATCTGCACTAAGTTGTGCTTGTGCAAGTGCTTTTTCACACGCTTGTGCCATACCTGAAACAGCTTTTTTGAAAATTTCCTGTCCTAAAAACGCCCAGTTACTTTGGCCAAGCATACGACCTTTGTTCGCATACTTCATACCCCAACCTTGCACTGAAAGAATATCACGAGATTCACCGTAGCAACCTAAAGCTTGCGTGATAACACCAGTTTCTTCTTCACTTTCTTCCAAGTACAGCGCTGCAGAGCCATCACCAAAGAGCACCGCAACATCGCGATTATCCCAGTCCATAATCGGTGAAATAGTTTCAGCACCAATAACTAATGCCGACTTAACCACGCCACTTTTTATCATAGCTGTTGCAACACTAAGGCTATACATACCACCAGTACATGCAGTACTAACATCCATACAAGCGGCATTATCAGCCCCTAGTAGTCGTTGTACGTTAGACGCAGCATTGGGACAAAGTTCGTCAAAAGTCGTACTACCAAAGACAATCAAGTCGACATCTTTCGCGGTTTTTCCGGCTGCTGCTAATGCTCGTTCACAAGCTACATAAGCCAATTCACTGACAGAGACATGAGAAATTCTGCGTTCTTTCATGCCGGTTCTGGAAGTAATCCACTCATCATCTGTTGCTAAAAACGTTGCTAAATCATCATTACTAAGAATAGCGGGCGGTAAACATTTCCCCCACCCGGTGATTGCTGCATATGTCATATTAAACCTTACTCTGCTATTACTTTTACTTCCAACCAGTAAAAATAGTTTGTTCTTTATGACAATATCATACTACAAAAAAACACCATCTTATCGGCAATTTATCTGATTTATCGTTAATATTAGGCATTTATCTTGTCAAAATTAAATTTTTGCCATAATTATATCAAAGCTTTTGCGCCAATCTTTATAATCAACAGGTATAGATGTGAAAACTTGCTCTTTGACCAAAACTAATGCCGGAAAACCATTGATAGGCATAGATCTCATTTTACTGATCTCAGCCTTTAGCGCATCATCTACTGACTGGCTATTCATTTTCTGGAGAAAGTCATTATCATCCAAGCCAATGTCATTCGCCAGTAATTGCAAAGTATCAATATTCGAAGGATTTCTTGCTTGCAAATAATAAGCATGTTGAATAGCGGCAAGCATTTCTTGCTCTTTGCCGAACTCTCTTGCCACCAATGCGGCTCGACAAGCAGGAAAAGTTGAACGTCTTGGCTGACAATACAGCCAAAAATCAAAATTAAATTCAGTACCAAGTTGCTGAGCTATTTTGCGCCAGGTTTGCTGTAAAAATGCCTGCATTGCTTTTGGCATGATCACATCGGAATCTTCGGCTAAGCCACCAAGGCCATAGATAATATCGACGTCCGAGCCGAGTTCCTTTTGTAAACGTTGCCAAGTCGGCGTATAACCCCAGCACCAACTGCACATAGGATCGTAAATATAATATAGTTGAGCTCCCAAAAAATTATCCTTATCAAATTTGATTAATTAAGCAATCTACGTTTTATCAGGAAAGTGCCGATATAAAAAACAAAAAACCCAGCGTAGCTGAGTTTTATTAAAGTATAACGTCGAACGCTATGCTTTTATCCCTTGGATAGAGCTAAAACGGCATTTTCATCCCTGGAGGCATTTGCATTCCGCCAGTTAAAGCCCCCATTTTTTCTTTATTTTGCTCTTCAACACGACGTACCGCATCATTCATTGCTGCTGCGACTAGGTCTTCAAGCATATCTTTATCATCAGCCATTAAGCTATCATCGATAGCAACACGTCGAACGTTATGATTACCAGTCATAGTGACCTTAACCATACCAGCACCAGACTCACCAGTAACTTCCATATTGGCTAGCTCTTCTTGCGCTTTAGCCATTTTTGCTTGCATTTGTTGGGCTTGTTTCATTAAGTTGCCCATGCCACCTTTCATCATAATTTTCACTCCAAAAGTAATATGCCGCCAAAGATAGTGCTTAACGGCTAAAAATTCAAGTAGCGATTAACGCGCTACGATAGTTTCTTGATCAAGCTCAGCCTGAAATTGTTGTTGCAATGCCATAACTATTTCATCTTCTGCTAACACTCGTTTTGCATATTCATAGCGCTTAGCATTAATATTAGCTTGAATCTGATAAGGATCAGCGACAGTTCTTTCAACAATATTCAATTCAACGGTAATTTTTCGTTGTAAATATTCAGAAATCTTTGTCTCTAATTGCTTATGTGCTGCATCACTATTTAAATGCTTAATTGATTGATCTAGCTGTAGGATCAATAAATCAGCGGTCGAGTTTTCATCAATGGTTGCATGAATAGCCAGTTGTCGAAGACGAGCAGCTAAGGACATACTATCAATCATATGCGCCCATTTATCGACTTGGTTCGCCAGTTTTATTGTCGCTGGGTCAATAAAATCTTCGCTATAAGGTTGTTCTGGTACCGTTGTAAGCTCAGATTTTTTAGCCACTTCAGGTTCAGTCGTCGCACTTTTATCACTGCTATCATCAACTAAGCCAACGCGTGGACGCTCAATAGCGTCACTAAACTTTTTTCCACCTTTCTCCAAAGCTTTTTTTCGGCTTCTGAGCATGTTTCGGGTCGCAATTGCAGCAGCGACTGGCGATAGTTTTTTTGTATCCTGGTGTTCAGTATCCAAAACATCAGCGACATTACTCTCAATAGGCAACGGAGTATTCTTTTCAGTACCCTGAACATTTTGGCTGGGGCTATTAATACTCACTTGATAATTATGCTCAACGCTAGGTTCTGGACTTAGCTTTTGCTCTTCAGAACTTACTTGAGAACCGGTTTGTGGGCTTTCGTTATACTGTTCAGTTTTAGATGAAGAAAGCTGTTCATGAGGCATTGGATCTATAAGTGCGTCCGCTTGACGTTCAATCGCTAACATCTCGTCCGCTAATAATGAATTGCTATCAAGATTATTGGCAAAACCACTATCAAGCCCATTATCATCTTGATTAGCTTGCGTTTGTACACTAAGGCCACTATCCGAGCCACTATTACTACTGATATTTTCGCTGCTATCATCAGATGATGGCAAAGCTTGAGTTAAATCAGGTACTGCGGTTGAAGTCGGTGATACTTTATCAGACCCCATACTTTTATTCTTATTTGGAGCTGCGTGTGCCAATTCTGTCATTGATAAATGATCAAGACCTTTCTCAACATCCAATATTTCTTTAGTCGACTGAGCTAAATTATTACTATTGACCAAAGGCTTAAAGGCTAACAATCTTAACAGCATCATATCAAATGCAGCTTGTTCATCATCAGCATACGGTAAATCTTTTCTAGCAGTTAAAACAATTTGATAATAAAGCTGTACGTCTTCAGGCGACATAAGTTGGCAGAATTGTGTCAACATTTGTTGATGTTCGACCGGTAAGCTAAAGTTAGTTTCAACGACTTGTGCCATAGCCACTTGATGAAGTAATTGGATCAACTCTGCAGATAACCGACTATAACTAGGTGCATATGATGCTATAGCAAGTGATAGTTGCATTAATACCGCGGCATCTTGCTTTAATAAGGCAATTAAAATTTTGAAGACCCAATCTCGATCCACACCGCCCAGCATTTGCTGAACATTGTCCCGCGATATATTGCCATTACCTTGGGCAATGCTTTGATCTGTTAAGCTTAAGCAGTCGCGCATACTGCCACGTGCGGCCTTAGCTAAAAGCGTAATAGCTTCATCCTCAAATGAAACGCTTTCTTTTCCAAGAATTTCAGTAACTTTATCACTGATTTGCTTCACTGTTAGTGCTTTTAAATGAAACTGTAAACAGCGAGATAAAACCGTAACCGGAAGCTTTTGTGGATCCGTCGTGGCGAGAATAAATTTAACGTGTTCCGGCGGTTCTTCAAGTGTCTTCAATAGGGCATTGAAACTACTACGCGATAACATATGAACTTCATCGATCAAGTAGACCTTATATCGGCCACGTGTCGGAGCATATTGTACATTGTCTAATATTTCGCGAGTATCATCTACTTTAGTGCGAGAAGCCGCATCAATTTCAAGTAAATCAACAAATTTACCTGAGTCTATATCAACACATGCCTCACATACTCCACATGGATGAGCAGTTATGCCTTGTTCGCAATTCAGGCTTTTAGCAAAAATCCTGGCGATGGTTGTCTTACCAACCCCACGAGTACCGGTAAATAAATAAGCATGGTGCAACCTCTGCTGCGTTAATGCATTAACCAATACGGTAACAACATGTTCTTGGCCAACTAATTCACTAAAGGACTTTGGTCGCCATTTTCTTGCTAAAACCTGATAACTCATTCTTTAGCCTCATTCACCTGCATATTGCAGTAAAGAGAATACGGATAAGCCCATATCTTGGATTTTTACTTCACCGCCTAAATCTGGTAACGAAATAACAAATGCTGCATCTGTTACTTTAGCGCCTAAGCGTCTTATAAGTTTTGTGGTCGCTTCAATAGTGCCACCAGTAGCCAAAAGATCATCGATGATCAAGACATTATCGTCTTTAGTTAAGGCATCTTGATGAATCTCTAAAGTGTCATGGCCATACTCTAGCTGATAGTCTTGTGCATATGTCGCGCGCGGAAGTTTACCGGGTTTACGAACAGGCACAAAGCCTAAGCCCATAGCGAGTGCTAATGGTGCGCCAAAGAGGAAACCACGCGCTTCGGTGCCAACAATTTTTGTAAAACCACCATCTTTAAATTTATTTGCTAAAATTTCGATCGTAAGTTGAAATGCCTCTGCATCATCTAATATGCCGGTTACGTCTCTAAACATAATGCCGGCTTTTGGGTAGTCTGGAATGCTATGAATTGCGGATCTGAGTGTATCGATTTGTGTTTCAGTCATGTTCTAAAAGTCAAAAAAAATTTTAGTTACAGAATAAAGCAATTCAACTAGAAATTATAGTGACTGACAGCGAGTATTTGATGTTAGTAGAGCATTTATCGATTTAAGCAGATTTTCTTCATCTATCGGCTTATCGATTATTGTCGAAAATAATTGACTATCACCAAGTGACTCGACCAAGCTTTTTCCTTGAGTCGTCATAAATATTACTGGCGTATGGGCATAGATGTCGTGTTGTCGTATCTGCTTAGTTAACTGAATTCCATTCATGACAGGCATTAAATGGTCGACAATAAACAAATCATAGCCCGAATTTTGCAACTTTTCAGATGCAGCTAAACCATTACATGCCGTATCTACAAGGTAGCCATGCGTAGTTAATAGCTCATCTAAACTATCTAATATTATTTGTTTATCATCAACAACAAGAATTTGCATATTTTTCTAAACAACTTGAATTTAATTTGCTAGAACTGTAAACCAACCAGCTAGCATTGGCAATAAAGGTGCCGAAAACATGGCCAATATTGCGATGAATAAATGGCGTTTAGATGAACTATCTTTAAAATTTTCTTCTGACATTAGGCTTCCTATCGACATCGAGTAATTAAACCGCGCGGATTGTAGACTAAAAAGTCTATCAAAGGTAGCTTTATTTGACCTAGATCAAGCAACCTTTCAATACTTTGTCTTAACTACAAGGAAACTAACTTTTTATTGATACGAATTACTTTATCTGGCCAAAATATCTGACTGTTAATATCAAACTATCTCTTTCTTGATAAAAACAGTGATACCCGCTGATATTAAATATATATCACCTAACAATTATTACAAACATAAAAAAAAACCAGCCTAGATGGCTGGTTTTTAAGGCTTTTATACTAATAAATTAGATAGAAACTTTTTTACGTCTGGCTGTATCTTTAATGAAATCCACCCAACCTTTAGCCGATCTTTTGGTTTTAGGGTCTTTCATTGCGAGATTAATTGCCTTGTAAGCTTGCTTATACTCTTCTAAATAAAAGTGTGATTCTGCAATACTCATTTGCAGTCTACCTTTATTCTTAGCACCAAGATCTAAAGCTTTATTTAAAGCTACAATAGCCGCTTTAAATTGTTCGTCTTGCTTTAACAACATCCCTTGCTTGCTATAGTGCTTAGCACTATTTGTCATTTTAGCCAACTCACCATAATACTTTGCAGCTTTATCAATATGTTGAGATGCATGCCATGCATTAGCTAAAGAAGACAAGTTTTTATCATCACGCTTAACTAGACCTGAATCAATATACTTTTCGAGTAAGACAGCAGCTTTATACGGCACTTGATTCTGTGAATATAAACTCGCTAACGTTTTAATTTCAGATTCTTTATCAAGGAAACCTTGTTTATAAGCAAGGTCTAATGTTGCCAAACCTTTCTTATAATCTTCAATCAGCAAATAAAACATGCCAAGCTGAGTCCACCAAGTTTTATCCTCTGGAAATATTTGAATAACAGTTTCAAGCGTTTTAACAGCATCTTTAAACTTTTTACTTTCATAATAGGAAGTAACTTTTAAAATATAAGGATTTTTGTTTTGCTTGTCACCATAAGCTGCAATGGCATTATTCGCTGGTACAATCATTTTATCTAATTGTTTTAAAGCATAATGAGCATTAGCTATTTTAGTCCAAGTATCACCATCTGATTTCCCAGTAAAGTCCATCCAAGCCTTGTAATTAACTAAGGCTTCTTCATAAGACTTTGTTTGCATCTGCAAATCAGCTAACAATTTTAAAGATTGATCTTGATCGCCTTCATTAAGGATATCAGGTTCTACCGCTGCTTTTAAATATTGAATTGCTTTTGCTTCTTCATTACCCATTTGAGCATACATAATGGCAATAAAACGAGAAACATAAGCTTTATCATATTTTTTACTGGCATCAATATCCAATAATATAGCTAAAGCACCTGGAATATCGTCCGCAGAGTAGGCTTCAAAAGCTTTAGCCACTTTTTTACCTACAGTAGGACCAACTAATTGCGTTTTACGTTCAGGCTTATCAGACTCTGCCGCAGAAGCATCTACAGCAATAGGTAACTGAATTAGAACAACTGAAACTATTAATAGTAAAGATGAAAAAATCTTATTCATTCTTAATTCCCTCCGTCCATATTAAAGTCAAGTCTCACTGTCAAACCAGGCTGCTTCATGGCTTTACCATCAACAACTTTAGGTTTGTACTTCCATTTACGTAATGCACGCTTAGCTTCTTTATCGAAAACACGTTTAGGATCAGCATCGATAACATCAACATCCTCAACACCGCCAATTTCGTTAATAGTAAAAGAAAGTGTTACCCAACCTTCTTTACCATCACGAGCAGCTTGTATCGGATACTTAGGCTCAATACGTACTATCGGAGTTGCATCACCATCTCGACCAAAACCGGCGCCTGGTGCTGATATACCTGCATTAGCTCCAGCTAATTGTACACCCGGCATATTAAACGTTAATCCACCAGTGTCAGCATTAGTCTCAGGCTCAGGAGCTTGAGGCTTAGGTGGCGTTTTAGGCGGTGGCGGTGGCGGTGGCGGCACACGCTGACGCCTCTCTGCCTGCGACTTAGGTGGCGTCGTATTAACTTCAACAATTATATTCTCTAACTGCTCTTCCTTGTTTCTATCACCGCTAGAAACAAGAAATGCCATAAAAGAAAATAATGCAAAAGTTACTGCGGCGCCTAGTAGTATAGATACTAAAAAGCGAACCATAGACTACCCCTTAGCTGCAGCAATAGATATTCTGTCTATGCCCGCTTCTTTAATTGCATCCATTACTTTAACAACTACGCCATGTTTGGCATCTTTGTCAGCTTGAATGATTACAACGTCAGTTGGTTGTTCAGCCAATAATTTTTCAATATTAGCCGCTACGCGTTCAACATCTACACGACGTTTATCTAACCAAATTTCACCATTATCTTTAACTGCAATAAAGATATTAGCTGATTTTTGTTTAGATTGATTTGCCGCTTTTGGCTTATTAACTTCAATACCGGCTTCTTTTACAAAAGAAGTAGTAACGATAAAGAAGATCAACATGATAAATACGATGTCTAGCATCGGTGTCATATCAATTGCTGCTTCTTCGTCTTCACGAATACGTTTACGTGCCATTCGAATATCTCTCTAGTGATGAGGTAAACTGTCAACCAGTTTAGCCTTTGCTAGTTTAACTTTAGCGTCTAACCTTGAACTGAAAAACACACCTGATAATGCAGCAACCATACCCGCCATTGTCGGAATTGTTGCCATTGATATACCAGACGCCATCAGACGCGGATTACCTGTACCTTGTTGTGCCATAACTTCAAACACACCGATCATGCCGGTTACGGTTCCAAGTAGTCCAATCAGTGGACACATTGCCACTAAGGTTCTAATTGTGAGCATACGCTGCTCTAGTAGTTCTGTCGCTTCGGAGATCCAAGTATCTCTAATTCGATGTGCATACCAAGAAGTTGTATCTTCTCTCGCATCCCAACGTCCGACAATATCGTCTTTCATTTTAGGATAAGTTTTAGATAGAAACCAATAACGCTCTATCATCATTATCCACATCAATAAGAGAGCGAAGGCAACAACGTATAATACGTTACCGCCAGTCGCAATAAAACTCCTGACAGATTCCCAAAGCTCTATCAGGAATAACATTATTTAGACTCCTTCTCTGCGATCGCAGCGATTAAGCCAGCACTTTGCTCATCTAGTTTCTGTAGTACAGATTTACTCTTACCAGCAACAATACTGTGGATTAAGATAAGTGGTAATGCACAAATCAAACCTAATGCTGTTGTTACAAGTGCTAGAGAGATGTTACCCGCCATGATTTTCGGGTCACCAGTACCAAATAATGTAATCGTTTGGAAAGTCATAATCATACCGATTACTGTACCTAATAGACCCATCAATGGTGCAATTGCAGCGAACATTTTGATTAAGTTAATACCACGGTCCACTTTTGGTGTCTCGCGTAAAATAGCTTCATCAAGTTTAAGTTCAAGTGTTTCAGCGTCAACCGACTTATTGTCGAAGTAAACTTTTAATAAGCGACCAAGAGGGTTGTTCTCGTTCGGCTGATCAAGATTCTTCGTTTGAGCATTGATTTTAGCACTCATGCTACCAAGAACAACCATACGCTCTAATGCAATCAAAAGGCCAATAACAAGAAGCACTGTGATGGCATAACCAACTTCTTTACCTTCATGATAGAATTCCATCAATGTTTTCTTACGCGTTTCTAGCGTTAAGATAGCACCACGAGATGGATCGACATAAAGAGGGGCATAACCAGAAGTTTCGCCAAAGAAAGAAGCCGCTGCACCAGCAATAAAGCCAGCAGGTTGTTTAGCTAGTGGCTGAACTTGACCGACTTCATCATTGTAGTTTAAGTAACCATCTTCAGATACTAAGTTAAACGTACCAATACGTGTTACCGATTGAGTCGACTTTGAACCATCTAAGTTAGTTACTTCCGTAGTAAACTTAGATACTTCACCTGATTGCGTCATTTCAGTTTGCAAAGCAAACCATAATTCTTCAAGTTGCTCAAGTTCTGGGATCGCCTTAGAGTTAGCAATAACATCTAATACTTCGCCACGCCCGGGATATTCAGCTGAAACAATTGACGTAGCAATTGAACCATAAGCATTAGCTGCAGCTGCACGACTTACACCGAACATTTCACCTAACGTACCTTTAGCGTTATCTAACTCAACAGCTTTTTGTGCTAGTGTAATTTCATTAGCAGCATACTCTTTAGTTAAACGTTTATTACGTGCTTGTTGGTTCGCTAATTCTTTTTTCGCTTTGTTTAATAAGGCTTGCTTATCTGCACGAGCGGAAGTGAATTCAGCTTCACGTTTGCTATCAATCTTAGCTTCAGAAATACGATCAGATTTTACTTGCTTTAACAAGTCATCTAATTGATTCGCTGATGCTGATGTTGCTACTGCCATTGACGCAGCAAGTAAGACAAAATTAATTACTTTTTTCATTATTTTGCCTCCTGCTGCAAATACTGGAAGTTTAGCTAAATCAAGTGGTAATTGCTTACGTGCCATACGAACGGCATCCGTAACAGGTTTTAAGTATTCATCACCTAAAGCATCCCAAGCACGTTTATCATTGTTCCAAACCCAAGCATTTTTCATGTCAAGTGATTGTGCAACAAATGAAATACGACCCATATGAACGAAATCAGCAGTGATCATGCGATCACCTAAGTCAAGCTCACCTTGATACACACCGAAAATAGTGCCGTAACTAGCTTCAATTTCATATGCTTCAAGTACTAAGCGAAACTGCTCAGAAACAGAAACATCTGAATCACCCATTACATCACGTAAACCAGCAATACGCTCTTTACGTGCATCAATGTTCATAGGAACATCAAGGTCAACAAACTTTTCTAAAGTATCAATCATTTTGTACATCAACGGCACGACACCTTGCTTGGTTTTATCAATCCCAGCAATTTGAGTTTCTAATGATTTAATATTAGCTTTTTGATCGTCAACCATCAGTTGAACGTGATCGTTATAGCCGCTAAGCACTTCAGCTTCATCAACCGTATTACGATACTCAGCTAAAAGCTCTTGAGTTTGCTCGTAAATATTGTTGATTTTACTTTGTGATTTACTTGAAGCTTTAAAAATTTGAGCTTCTGCTTTTTGTAGTTCTGTCAATGCATCTGCAGCAGCGAAGTTACTTGCTGAAAATGCTAATGCGCCAATTATCGTCGATGCGATAAGGCTTTTCTTGCTTAATTTGGACATATTTCCCAACCAATTGCTATTGAATTTTGATAACAAGCTTATTGTTAACGCAAATTTAATAATCTGCCATTTTAAGTTTTAATTTCTCTAGAATAAAACCATGCAATATTCCCAGACCACAGCCAAGCTGTCAACTAAGACCATTAAAAAGTCGGTTTATTTCACTCAGAAGAGAGAAATAACCTTATTTGCAACGAGAATTGAAAATAATATTTAGTTAATTAATTAAAAAACATTATCGCTAATCTTCGTTATTACAAACACTCCTTTTAATAGTAACAATATATGCTATCTATGTTTTACTAACTCTTTCGTAGTAAGTCAATTTTAATTGTCTAATTGCGAGGCTATATTGTAAATTAGATGAAGAATTAAGCAGTAGTTAATCAATTTTACATCATCACTCAAATTTCTCAGATACTTAAACAAAGTAATTATTGCCATATTTGTTTAAAAAAACACGAACTTTCCCCCAATAAGCAACAAATTATTTATCACCAATTGAACTTTATAACAAAACAATAAGATTTATGAGTACATTATAAGTGCAGTTTCGGCCTATTATGCTTAATAATGTCACCATGTAGTAATGCAATAGGCATTTCTAAGCTTCAAACTAAAGCAGCGAATAAGATTAAACTTTGATGATTTAACCATTGAGATTAAATTATGGCTAATTGATATAGCCCTACTAAAACTACCTTTCTAGTCACTTTTTATTTAATTGATGATCACGTTATAAAATTAATGCAAATTAATTTCGTTAAAATAATATCAAGCTATAATCTTACTATTTATGACTATTGATGTAGTACATAACTATTGATGTAGTACATAACTATTCAAAACAATAGAAGTTGAAAATTTCGTTATTATGTCGTTATGGCTGCTTATAAAGGCCTCAAAGTCTTGAAGCATGTATAACGATAAACACTGCACAGTTGCCCCATCAATACTTGCTACCAAGGTATTAAGTACTTAAGCTCACATGCCTACATAGGCTGCAATAGACATTCAATCTGAGTCATACATTGCTTTTAAATAGGCTGACGAAATATACCAATAAAAGTGCAAGCCTAAGTGACAAACAATCTATCCATTGCTATTTGACAACTTTCTTGGCTTTGCTTTTAAATGTGCATTGTCATTGATTATCGGTGACATAAATAATCGTCTCAAAAACCAGAAATTAACGTTCACTCTTCGTCAACGATCTTCTAACGCCTTAATGGTATATGTTAGTGCTTTTTTAGTGAAGCTTGAACATAGATAAACCTTTGATTTAAAAATTTAATACTTCATAATATCAATCATATCGATTATGTTTAGTTTACATACCAAAATAAGCACAGTAGCCCCCGTTATGTTGTATTAATTCCATACTTTTCTGTAAATTAATCCATCTCGATCACTTGGGCTAGAGTGTCTATTTATAATACGATGGGATAAGTTTTTTTGTTCTGTTAGTGGTTAGTTTTATGAGATTCTTAATTTTTAAAAAAATCATCATTTTTACTTAGAATAGAGGATTGCAAAAAATAAAGGCTTCTGAATAAATTCAGAAGCCTTTATCAATTAATTAGAAAGTAACACTAGAAAATTACTACTATAGTATTAATTCCTTAACTACGTTTATATCTAAGATTAGCTGAAATTAAAACTTAACGTTAGCTTTTACAAAGAAGTAACGACCTAAAACATCATATGTATACGGGTCAGTATTCGCATCATTATTACCAGTGTAGTAAGGTGGTTGTTTATCTAACAAATTATTCACACCTGCTGACAAAGTAACATTTTCATTTAAGAAGTATGCACCTGACAAGTCATGGTACACCACTGAACCTACAGTAGGTGCATAACAACTTGATGGATCATCTTTACATGATAATGAGTCCATACCTGAAATATAACGACCTTCATAAGTTGCTTGCCAGCTATCACCTTTAACATTTAAAGTTAAATTAGACTTGATATCAGCATAAGCGCCACTACCTGAAGTAACAAAGCCAGTATAATCAATAATAGTTCCATCTTGATCAGACTCTTCAAAATTATCTAAAATTGTTGTATCTAAGCTTACTCGCCAATCTAAACCAGCACTTTCAAAAACGTAAGTTGCATTAATATCGTAACCTGACGTTTTTTGACCGCCAATATTTTGCAAGCCATTGTTGAATTTAATTCTTCCAGTACCATCCATTGAGATACTAGCAGATTGACATACAGCAGAGCCGTTGTTTTGTGTATTGCCATCAGCATCTAAACAAAGGTTAGCAATATAGTTGTCATCGACTGAACCAATAGCATTTGTTAATTCAATGTCATAATAATCTAACGTCAAAGACAAACCAGGCATAAAGTCAGGTTCTAGTACAACACCTAAGGTCATAATATCAGCTTCTTCTGGTGTCAATAATGCATTACCACCAACAGTAACTTCTGCTTGAGTTTGTGTAGATGCTGGATGCGTAATTTGTTCAAATGATGGAGACTCACCACCATATAATTCATCTACTGTAGGAGCTCTGAATGCTGTAGAAGCTACACCACGAAGCATAACTTGTTCATTGATTTTCCAAGTTAAGCCTAGCTTCCAAGTAGTGTCATCGCCAAACGTGCTGTAATCAAAATAACGCATTGCTGCACTTAATTCGACATGTTCTGCAAAGTCCATGTCACTTAATAATGGAATAGCAAATTCAACATATGCTTCATTGACATTAAACGAACCAGATGTCGCCTCGACACGAGGATCATTCGCCAAACCTTGTGCAGTCAAAGAATCAGGTGTGTAGTAAGCTGACTCTAAACGATGCTCATAACCAGCAGCAAAGCCGACAACACCGGCAGGAACTTCCATTAGCTCACCCGATATAGAAGCAGCAAAAATATCCATTTCACTACCACCAGCATTTAATTCAGTATAAACGTAAGGTGAAATTGAATCTCCTTGCCAAGATGTTTGAGTGAATGGGTCAAATTGCTTATTTTGTACCGCATCATTGATTGAACCAATATTATGTAAGTTTGAAAGTGTGTCTACAGAGTCGTTACGACCTTTGTTATATGACATATCCCAAGTGTAACCATTGTCAAACTCACCTTCTAAACCAACTACGATACGCACAGTATCCACTACTTGTGAAAAGTCACGTGTACCAGAGTCTGTCATACGACGACCATAGTCTAACGCCTCACCATCTTGTACGCCATTGGCAAGTAGAGCAGGGTTCATCCAACTTGAATCATAGACCCAAGCTTCACTGTTCCAAATTGGTTGTGGTGCCATTTGCTGCTCAGACCAGCGCTTGGTGTACATTGCTTCTGAGAAAAAAGTTAGATCATCAGAAAGCTCATAAGTACCGTTAACTGTCAGGTTTAAACGCTGCATTGGTGTAAATAAGTAGCTATCTTTTGAGTAGTTATACTTATCATCGTTAGTAAAATCATGGTACTCGCTACCAAGACCACTTAAGTCTGCTTCAGTCGTATCATTACCCGCCGCATCTTTAAAATACTCAAATGCCGGTTTTACAACTCCATCATCGCCGGTTTTCGCAACATAATGACCGTATTGACCACTATCACCAACAGCGTAAATTGCGTTACCCTCGTCATCTACACCTGACTTCACAATACCGTGGTTAGCATTACCCCAAACATGTCCACCTTCAGAGTATGAGCTACCCGCACAAAATATTTCAGCGCCGCCTGCTGATTCATCAATAGGACAGTTAGAGAAATCACGATCAGCTTGACTTGCTTCACCACGGTCTGTGTATTGTACGCCAATAACAATATTACCTTTGTCGCTTGAGGCACCTAAGGTAAAATCAATACTTGACTCTTCCGCATCGCCCTCACCTGACATACCTGTTTGTACGTTCATTTCAAAGCCTTCATAATCACGCTTTAAAATAACGTTAACAACGCCAGACACAGCATCTGTACCGTAAACAGCAGAGGCACCATCTTTTAAAATTTCAATACGTTGAATCATCGAAACAGGAATTGTGTTTAAATCAACAGAAGCTGCAGCACCAGTACCTGAAGCAATCATTCTGCGACCATTTACAAGTACCAATGTACGTGCAGAACCTAAACCACGTAAGTTAACACGAGCATTACCACCTGAGCCATTGTTAATACCTGGGTTAGTCATTGCGCCGCCAGCAGCCGTAATACTCTGTAAAACGCCATCAATTGATGTAGCACCGGTTGCCAAAATTGCTGCGGCATCGATAATAGTTACAGGGCTAGCTGTTTCCATATCCGCACGCTTAATACGCGAACCTGTTACTTCAATGCGTTCGACTGACTCTGCACCATCTTCAGCTGAAAATGCTTGTGTTGAAATTGTTGCTGTTGCACCTGCGCCAACCATCATCGCGATGCGCACTGCCTTAGCTACTTTGCTATTACTATACATATTTTACTCCCTGGACCACTTTCGTGATACTAGTGTTTAAATTCAAGACTATATTGCCTTGTTGTTAATAATTTTGATCATAGACCCAAACTGTAGGTCAAGATATTAAACCTAATCTTGTTATTTGGTCAACACGAATAGTTACGTTCTAATTACATTATTCACAGTTAATGCTTAAACGCAATACCAAAGCAGGACAAGAACGATTAATTACAATAGGATAAGTAAACAACATTTTTACATAACATGCTTATAACAATACAGTTACAATCCAACACCCCCTCAATACATAGCAATAATTAACCAAATAAAAACAATAACTTAACACTATTAGTGTTTGATAAAATTAGACGCTATTCAATAAACACCTATTTTTTAATAAAACGAAAAATATCTACAACGTACAAAAAACTATAAAAACAACAACTTAAAAACCACTTTTTTAGCGTAAACAAAATGAAACAGTTTTCATTATTTTTGAATACTTATTTTGTAACCAAGCGATCAACTGATGTTTTTCAAGCGCACTAGAGCAGTTAATTTGTCATATTCGAAATATCACGCAACACTTAATATACAGAATTAAATGTAACTAAGGCCCCCCCCCATAGAATGAGTTATTTTATATCCCTCAAAAAAAACCATAAACGGGATTAAAGAAAATCTTGCATTTAAGTATTAAGTATTAAGTATTAAGTATCATGATAGTTAGCACAGTAGTATGTTGAGATACTCAATATATTACTGTTAAAATATTGTACTAATAGTTGCATGGATAGGGTTTTATTTGCTTATTTATATGCAAACAGCTAGGTCAACAATTATATTTTTAGAGCCGACTTTATCTGTACTTCAGATGATTAAGTTCTTTGATACAGCAAAAAAAACTATCCTCCTTTGCAACTCCTTTTATCGAAGAACAAATAAAAAATCACCTTTTAAAAACAACACCTTACCTAACGCCTTGTAAAGTTAAGTCTATTCAAGTATTTATATTGATACTCAGATTCAATCCAATTGTTAAAAATCAACGAACCAGAGGAATAAATGTCGACAAGATTAAGGATTGCCTATGATATAATAGCCGTCTAATTTTAAAGGCAAAAACTCTATGGTTATTGATCCCGTCCTAGACCTCAGTTTATGGATAACTTTATGCAGTGTCGGATTTATTGCTGGACTAATTGACGCTATTGCTGGTGGCGGCGGCATGCTGACAGTTCCAACATTGTTGACTTCTGGTTTACCACCTCATGTTGCTTTAGGCACTAATAAACTTGCAGCATCTTTTGGTTCATTAACGGCATCTATTACTTTTTATAGAAAAAAACTTTTCGATCCAAAATATTGGAAACTTGCGATTATTGCTACCGCTATCGGCGCTATCTCGGGCACTGTAATTGTTAACTTTCTCTCCGTTGAGTTTTTAGATAAATACATCCCTGTATTAGTTCTGTTGACGGCAGTATATACGCTATTTTCTCGTTCAAAAATTAACAAGGTGCAAGGTCTTCCGCTAAAAACGACCTATATAAAGACTAAACAGATCATTCAGGGCTTAATTCTCGGCTTTTATGATGGTATCGCAGGTCCTGGCACAGGTGCATTTTGGGTAAGTTCTTCAAATGTACTCTATAAAATAGATATTTTATTAAGTTCTGGCTTAGCCCGTTCGACCAATTTTGTCAGTAACTTTTTCAGCTTATTAACCTTTATCTATCTAGGTCACGTAAACTTTATTTTAGGTATTTCTATGGGAATATTTATTATGCTAGGTGCTTGGGTAGGTGCACACTGGGCGATTAAATTTGGCGGGAAATTTATTCGACCAGTTTTTATCACCGTGGTAATTATCATGTCACTTAACTTAGGTTATCAAGCTTGGCTAAGCTAATAGAGATTATTTATGCATAGTGCAATTAATAAAATCCAGGCTATTATTGAACAGCTTAACCAACAAGCTATACTGGTTGATCAACATAATAAGCATTCTAAATCTCATAAAATCATTCAAGAAAATGATATTTTTTCTGAAGCGTTATTTCTCACTCACAGTGACTTGTTTCAACCTTATATTGCAGAAGTTAAAAATAAAACCAATGAATTATCAAGGTTACTTTCCGCCAATAAAAATATGCTTGCCCATAGTCGCCTCTTGTTAATAGAACAGCAAATATCTGCTTTGCGTAACGCGTTAAATGCCAATAGCGAGTTACATAAAGAACCCGCGCAGCGACTTGAGGCAATAAAAGCTCGACGCTATAAGAAAGCAGCGCAAGCCGTTATGCAATCAAGTCATAATTTACATAAAAAACTCAATGAAACTTTTGAATTTGAACGCCGATTGCTCGAAATGGTCCAAGCCCGTGAATTAGAACGACAACATGCAAACGTCAAACGAAGTAAGCAGCTCTTAGAAGAAGTACTAGTACTTCATCAGCGACTTGGCCGTTGTCGCCAAGCAATTTCTAAACTTGAGCGAGAAATAGCACAAGCTGAAAAATTTTGATCAATCTCTTCCTTCAAGCTAATTTTTTTTATAAAAAGAACTTATACCAAGTCTATTAAGTTTGTTCCCACCCAAGAACTTAGTAGAATTAGTATTAACAAATAAAAAAGGTTGGTGTTTTCATTGCACTAGCATTACGCTTAACGACATAGCTATGATAAGAGGATTGTATACATGAAAATTTCTGATGATATTCACAACTACTATGAAAAATTAGTTTCTCAGCATTTTACCGCATTAAAATTAGAAGATAAGTATGATGCTGAATTTATTGCTGATTTGGTTTGCGTAGTATTAAACCAATTACCTACACGCTATATCCGTCATGAAGTTGACATGGCCTTTTACTTACCTGCATCCGAACGTTTTGAAATGGAAAACAATGTCAAGGTCGCGGTAGCAAAAGCTTTAGAGTTCATGAAAGAGCATAGCTAGCAGCCTGATTAAGTATATTTTGTTCAAGGCTATAAACTCTCACGATCAATTGACCTTGTTTACTCTGCCAATATGAATGGCCACCTTCAAGCTAATATTTATAATATAAGCTTGAAGTTGAATTGTTCTAAAAGTAAACAATCGAGTTATAGTGACTTATAATATTTGAGGCTCAATAACTCAATTAACTTGGTATTGCCATTTGAATATTCCCGAACTCCCGAACTATCACGCCTTAGCGGTGTTATTAATTACCGTGCTAGCGTTGTATTTATTCCGCAGAGAAGATACCCCCTTAGAAACCTCTTCATTAGCTGTCATAGCAATACTTTGCTTAATGTTTGCCTTATTCCCATTTTACAAGGAAGGTGTGCACTTTGAGGCAAGTTCCTTATTTTTTGGCTTTGGACATGAAGCCTTAGTAACGGTTTGTTCATTAATGATCATTGGCCATGGTATTGTACGTACAGGAGCTCTAGAGCCTATTGGTCGATACTTAGCTAAATTATGGAAAATAAGTCCGACTCTATCTTTATTAATAACCTTAGTACTTGCTGGGGCGTTAAGTGCTTTCATCAACAATACACCTGTTGTTGTGTTATTGCTGCCTATTTTAATCAGTGTTTCATTACGCACTAAAACAGACTCATCTCCAATGTTACTGCCGATGGGACTAGCCACTTTAGTCGGCGGAATGGCTACGACAATAGGCACTTCGACAAATTTATTAGTGGTAAGTATTGCAAAAAATATGGGCGCCGCTGAGTTTGGCTTATTTGACTTTGCTCAGCCAGCACTTATCGCAGCTGTTGTTGCGGCGCTCTACTTATGGCTTATTGCACCAAAACTTTTACCCAGTAGAACATCTTCAATGCCTGACACTTCGCCACGTTTATTCAGTGCTTACCTCAATATTAACGAAGAAAGTACGGTTAACGACAAAACTATTACTGAAGTAATCGCCTTAACCGATGGCCAGTTAAAAATAGAAGGCATACAACGAGGACCTGATTATCGCAGTATTATGCCCTTACCTGATACTGTACTTGTCGAGGGTGATAGGTTGAAAGTTCATGATTATCCAGACAAGCTAAAAGAATATGAAACCGTATTAGGAGCTACTTTGTTTTCTGGTTTGCATAAAGTAAGTGACGAACACCCGTTAAAAGCTGAAAAACAAACACTAGCAGAGATCGTCATTATTGCCGGCTCAGGCATTGAAGGCAAAACACTACAACAGGCAAATTTCATCAATAAACATGCTATTTCTGTCGTGGCATTACACCGGGCAGGTAAAGCAATGGAGATTGGTCGCAGCGGTATAGGAAAAACCCGTTTACTAATCGGCGATGTCTTGCTAGTGCAAGGTGAGTCAGAACAAATAGATTTACTTAAATTAAAACCCGGTCTGTTGATCATTGATGGTGCTGAAGCTTTACCGCAAACAAAAAAAGCACCATTAGCCTTGGGCACTTTACTTGCGGTAGTTGTAACGTCAGCACTCGGTATTGTACCGATTGAAATTAGCTCAATCTGTGGGGTATTAATATTATTACTGACTAAATGTTTAGATTGGCAAGAAGCATCCTCAGCATTGAGTACTCAAGTTATCTTAATAGTTGCTGCATCTTTAGCCTTAGGCTCTGCAATGATGATAACAGGTGGCGCAGAATATATCGCACAGGTATTTGTTGCATTATCCTACGGGCTACCTCCTGGAGGTGTTTTATCCGCTTTAATGCTGTTATTAGCCATCTTAACGAATATTGTTTCTAACAATGCTGCTGCTGTTATCGGTACACCAATTGCGATCTCAGTTGCCAGTCAGTTAAACCTTTCACCTGAGCCATTTATTTTAGCGGTATTGTTTGGCGCTAATTTAAGTTATGCCACTCCTATGGCTTATAAAACCAATTTATTAGTGATGAATGCCGGTGGCTACAAGTTTTCTGACTTTATGCGCATTGGTATTCCGCTAATTATATTAATGTGGATAACACTGTCACTATTGTTAAATTGGTTGTATTTATAATCTAAAATAACTCACAGGCCAAAATTATCTAAACTGGTGGTTAGTCAATAGCAGCTAACCACCATTGAATTTCTGCTCGATACGGCTAATTCACCGCAAAAATATAATCAAAATAATAATGATTAGCCGCTAAGCAAATAAGTTAATCGATGATGGCTAAGCTACTCAGTGTCAACTTTGTGAAATTAAAACTAAAGATAACAAAATATAGTCTAGTATTGTCCATAGACCTCCGCGATTAAAGGACCGTACTATGGTGACGTTTACGTTAAACGGCAAAAACGTTGAATCCAACTCCCCTGAAGATACCCCACTACTTTGGATTATTCGTGATGAATTAGGGTTTAAAGGCACTAAATTTGGCTGTGGTATCGCCATGTGTGGCGCCTGTACCATTCATATTGACGAACAAGCGGTGCGTTCTTGTAATTTCCCACTGAAGCAAGCGCAAGGTAAAGCTATAACCACTATAGAAGGGCTTAACAATTCCCACCCGCTGCAAAAAGCTTGGATAGCAGAGCAAGTACCCCAATGCGGTTACTGCCAGTCTGGACAAATTATGCAAGCAGCTACGTTACTTAAATATTATCCGTCACCTAGCGATGAGCAAATAGTTACCCACATGAATGGTAATTTATGTCGTTGTATGGCTTATCTTCGCATTAAAAAAGCCATCAAACGCGCAGCAAAAGATACATCAACAGTCGCCAATGCAGGGGTTAATATTTTCACTGCCACTGAACAGAAGGTGCAATCATGAGCATCTCAGATAACAGCAATGACAAGATAGATCTGTCACGACGCAATCTGCTTATTGGTTCAGTTGGAGCAGCATTTGTTGTTGCTTTTGCACCTACGCTGCTAGCGCAAAAAATATCAGTCAACAAAATGCTTGCTGAGCATAACTTTTCGCCAACGCTTTGGTACGAAATAGATCAACATGGTGTGATTAAAGTTAATATTGCGCGCGCTGAAATGGGTCAGCATGTCGGTACTGCATTAGCTAAAATAGTGGCTGAAGAATTAGGTGCCAATTGGAACGATGTCATTATTGAACACGTTGATACTGACCCTAAGTGGGGCATGATGGTAACCGGCGGCTCTTGGTCGGTGTTCCAAAGCTATGAACCGTTATCACGTGCTGGTGCCGCAGGCAGAGCAATTTTAATTGAGGCTGGCGCCAAAGTCTTGAACAAGCCAATAAAAAACTGTCGTACAGACAATGGCTTTGTCATTTGTGGCGAGCAACGAGTCAGCTTTGCTGACTTAATTAAAAGCCAACAATTCAGTAAAACCATTCCTGTTGATGAACTTAAAAACCTCGCCATTAAATCACGCAAGCACCACACGATTATCGGTAAACCGAGTCAAGCACTCGATATACCCGCTAAAGTCAATGGCAGCGCCGTTTATGGTATCGATGTGGAAGTTCCGGGTATGCTTTACGCTCGGCCAGTAGTTCCCCCAACGAGATATGGTAATAAGGTTAAAGGCGTTGACGAAAGCGCGGCAAAAAAAATAAAAGGTTACCAAGGTTATAAAGAGCTATCCGACCCAAGTGGCTGGCTTGAAGGCTGGGTAGTGGTTTTTGCTGACAGTTACCCGGTGGCAATACAAGCAGCAGAACAGATAAAGGTCAGCTATTTCAACAATGATGCCTTGAGTATTTCTGAAGCGAACATTCAGCAGCACGGACAAGCGCTGATATCTGATCCTGATGCCGGTGCATTGCTGGTTGATGTTGGCAATACCACTAAGGCACAAAAAAGTGCTGCTAGCCAAATTAATGCCACTTACACAACATCGACAGCGATGCACTTTCAGCTTGAACCGGTTAATGCCGTGGTAGAATTTAAAGACGATGTTTGGCACATTCATAGTGGTAATCAATGGCAATCGCTAACGTTACCTGAGGTAGCTAAAGCCCTTGAGGTCGATAGTTCAAAAGTTATTATTCATCAATATTATCTAGGCGGCGGCTTCGGTAGACGGCTCTTTGGTGATTATATGATTCCAGCAGCACTTGCGGCCAAAGCGATAGGTAAACCGGTAAAAATGATTTTTACTCGCGAAGACGATTCACATTTTGATCAACCTCGTTCACCTAGTGTTAGCCATTTAAACGCAACATTTGATGACAATAATAAACTGGTTAGCGTTGAACACAGATTCACCTCTGGCTGGCCAACTAAAGCCATGGCACCAGGTTTTTTAGCACCAAGCAAAGATGGCAAAAAGAAAATTGATATGTTCTCCGCTAGTGGTTCAGACCACTGGTACTCACTACCTAATCACAAAGTGTTAGTTTATAACAATGACCTTGCGCAAAAAACATTTGTACCGGGTTGGTTAAGATCAGTAGGACCCGGCTGGATCCAATGGAGTGTCGAGTCATTTATGGATGAGTTGGCTCATAAAAGTGGTCAGGATCCGACCCAGTTCCGCCTAGCTTTACTTGATGCCCAAGGCCGACAATCAGGCAGCGCACCACACTCAGTTGGAGGTGCTAAACGCTTAAAAAATGTTTTAACAACATTAGCTGAAAAAGTAGATACCGCGCAAGTGTTACCTAAAAATCAAGGCATCGGAATTGCGCTCAGCTTCGGTCAAGAGCGTTCTATGCCAACTTGGGTCGCACTAGCTGCGCATATTGAAGTCGATCCTGACTCAGGTAAAGTCACAGTCAAAAAATTAACTTGTGTGGTTGATTGCGGTGTAGTTGTTCATCCTGATGGCGCACTAGCACAACTGGAAGGTTCATTACTTTGGGGCGTCAGTTTAGCACTGCACGAAGGTACTGAATTTAAACACGGACAAGTTGCGAGTAACAATTTACATAACTACTTTCCTTTACGTATGAAAGATGTTCCTGAAATGGATATTTCCTTTATTAAAAGCGACGAGTTTCCAGTCGGCCTTGGTGAGCCAGGCACTACGGTAGTAGCGCCAGCCATTGGTAATGCTATTTTTAACGCCATGGGAATTAGACTTAGAGCACTGCCAATGACGCCAAAAAGTGTACAAGCCATGTTAAAACCTAAGCAAGGAGCTAGCGCATGAACTGCCTAAGTAAAGTCGGTATATCTGCTTTAACACTCGCGATAAGTGCTCTATCATTACCGGCTGCAGCCGAAGATCCTTATCAAGCGTTTATTAAGCAACCCAATGCCGATACTGCATTTCAATATATACACCAAGTTGCCATACATCCTCGCTGTCAAAATTGCCATGGCGAGGTCGATAAAAACGGCAGTTTTTATCCAACGGTTGGCGAGCAACGCCGCCCTCATCCAATGAATATTACCATCGCCAATAATGTCGTACTGTTTAAAGATGCTGAAACATTTAAGCAAGTACCGGGTGTTGCGCTCAACTGTAGCTCCTGCCATCAGCACCAAAATGGTGATAAAAAGGGTATGCCGCCAGGTAATATCACAGCAGAAATGCCAGGTTTTGTTTGGCATATGCCACAAAAAAATATGGTTATTTCTAATGGTATTACCGCTCAGCAATTATGTAACAAATGGCTAGATCCCACGCACAATAGTAGCCACTTAGCCCAGCGAGGTGGCAAAGATGATCTTGTCACCTTTAAAAAAGAATTTCACCAGCACCATGTTACACTTGATCCGCTCGTGGCATGGAGCTGGTCTCCAGGCCCAGGAAGAGAGAAAGCCCCTGGCCAGCATCAAGACTTTATCCGCGCGGTAGGTCTATGGATAGATGCAGGCGCACCTTGCCCGCAATAAATAATTACAACAAAAATCAAAAATTTCGCAACTAATACCAATTCTAATAAGTTGGTATAAACTTTCTTGATATTTTGAGTTAGCTAGCGAAAATGTTTGTAAAGCCAATTAAGATATTCTCAAACAACTTAATTTAGTACCAATTCTACTAAGTTTCTTCCCACTCAGTGCAGTTTAAAAGGTTTAGCGACACAGGTTCGCAGTTCCAGACTGAACCTCAGATCAGTACCTACATCCATGTAAGTAGGCATTGATTAAAGATAATGGTTATTCCCTTGTCGAAATCAATAACGCGGCCTGTAAGCCTTTTAAAATCACCCTTCAGGAGCTCTGAGTGGGAACAAACTTAATAGACTTGGTATAAGATAATGACGGAAGATAATTGCAACATAAATTCAAAAACGATGTATAAATACTTAACGGTGAACGCTAAAAGTCAAAATTTAATCACCAATAGTGTAATGCGATATTAAAGCCTGTTTTTGAGGAAGTATAATATTGAACAATTAGATAGACTTTTAAGATTGGGTGGCGACCCTAATAGCCACACTCCGGCACATGAGTCGTCTGCTGCGGTTGCTTCCTTCCGGATCTGGCCGAGTTCACAGAGTATCATTGCGAAGGGACCAAAAGGGTCACCATAGTAGCGCTTAAGAATATCTTTAGCGCGGCGCGAATTATCGCTAATCAATTGCTCAGTTGCAAGCGCTAGTTGCTAAAATCAAACTGCTTGGGGATTTTTTGCACAAACTTCAGAAAACACTTGCTTAAAGTCAATTAATTCTTGCTCGATCTCCCCGGTTATGCTGACCGCTAGATGAAATCGTACTTCTTTTTTAATAAAATCAAAACTCACAGGTATGACAGGTACATTTGCTTGTTTGGCTATATGTAGAAACCCCGTTCTCCATTCAACCGTTTTGCTGCGAGTACCTTCTGGTGCTAAGCCTAAAATGAATGCATCACTTTGCTTAAATTTTTCGACTATCTGGCCAACAACACCACGGCTGTGACTACGATCAACAGCAATGCCACCAATTGCTTTTAATAATGTTTTCACTGGCCAACGAAAAATACTCGCCTTACCAAAAAAAGATACTTTGAGGTTTAATGAAAACATCGCAGCAATACCGATAAAGAAATCCCAATTTGAAGTATGCGGGGCAACTGCCAGAATAAATTTATCTTGCGGTGGTAACTCTCCACAAATTTTCCAGCCATTGAGCAGTAGCATTTTTCTCGCTAAGCGTCCCAAGACGCCATAATCTCGTCTTGGAACGCTTGTTGGAACCATTGGCATTTTCAATTTCTTGCTCAATGTTAACGCGCTTTAGCTAGCTTTTCATTAATCTCTAATAACACTGACTTGATGACAAGCAGGTTTTCTTTGCCTAACCTAAGTAAAAGTTTCTCTGCGTCATCTAAAGATTCTAAAGATTCATCTTTATATTTATACATAACACTAGGTCGCTCTAATTCGGGTTGATTTTTAGGGATTTCCATATCCAAAACCTTCGTTATTGCCCCATGCAAAACTTCCGTAAAGTCATCATCGGGATAGCCTAATTCAGCATAAGCTTGATCAATTAATGGTTTTAACTCGACGTACCATTGGATAAGCATTTCACTATCCATCGAGCGCAATAAGTCAACATAAAGACTAAAACGACGCGTATTGCTTTCATCCCACTGCCATTTAACACCATTATCAGCTTGTGATTCTATTGCCGTGAATTTTGCATTAGGCGTAACTAATGGCGTGTGTTCATAAGCTAAAGTGCCTTGACTGAAGTTATCAGTAAAAACTACAAAGCGGCGAATCATATCGTCAGTTACCATTAATTTGACTAACTCCTTACGCCAGGTTAAATCTGGCAGTTTAGCCGTAAACCAGCTATCGCTTTCATCCAAGGTCGGTAATATAATCTCTGGTTCGGGCTCAACAACGTCTTCAATAACCAGCTCATCTAGAACTTCAGGCTCAATTATCTCAGGTGTAGCTTCAACTACAAGTTCTGGCTCTGTCACCGTGGTTGAAATCGCCGGAACATCTATTTTATCATCTTCAGCAATGACATAGTAATAGACGACAAATGCCATAATAGCGGCAATGATTATCGCAATAATAGCCCAAGGTGTTTGTTTCTGTTCAGCATTTTGAGTTGACATAATAACCTTTATTTTTTGTAGTTAATGACATAACAAATGGTAAGTATTGACACACTAACCTTAAGAAAAATTTTATATTAATGTTGTGCATCTGCCTGATTTTCGGGTAATGCTGCAATAAATGCTGCGTGCTGATTACAATTATCAGCCACTCGACAAATATTTGGGAACTCGCTCATATCAAGATTAAATCGATAAGCATTATAAACTTGTGGTACTAAACAAATATCAGCCATAGTAATATTATCACCAAAACAGTATTTACCCGAGTTTACTTTTAACTGCTGTTCTATAGCGTGGAAACCTATCCTCATCCAATGATGGCTCCAAGCCAATTTATCACTCTCTTGTGCCGATAAATGTTTAGCCAAATATTGTTGCACTCGCAAATTATTAACCGGATGAATTTCACAGGCAATATCAAGTGCTAATGCTTTCACTTTCGCTTTAACAACGACATCTTCAGGATAAAGTACTGATACAGGGTACTTCTCATCTAGATACTCAATAATAGCAATTGACTGATGTAACACCACATCTTCATCAACAAAAGTTGGTACTAAATGTGTTGGATTCAGTTGGGTATACATAGCATCATGCTGCTCGCCACCATTCTTAACCAAATGTACCGGAATAGATTCAAATTCTAAACCTTTTAAGTGCAGTACGATTCTAACCCTATAGGCCGCAGATGAACGCCAATAACCATATAATTTCATTTTTAATACTCAAATCATTTTATCGTAAGGCTAATATCAGCATATTAGCCTGCTCTGTATTAAATTTTAACGGTTTTTTTATTAATATCGTAGTCACGCAGTTTGTTGGCAATAGCCGTATGGCTAAGGCCTAACTTTTTGGCTAATTGTCGTGTACTCGGGTAAGCTGGATACAATTTACGCAATAAATCTGCTTCAAAATTTTTCACTGCCGCATCCAAAGTACCTTCAAAATCTTGTTCTAAATAACCATGCTCACGCGTATATGCGGGTAATTGTAAATGAGAAGTCATGATGATATTACCCTCAATTAACGACACGGCTCTGATCAAAACGTTCTCAAGTTGCCTAACATTGCCCGGCCAAGGGTAATGCTCAATAAACTCAAGACATTCTTTATCAAAAGAAATATGCGTTTTACCAATACGTTGACCAAATTTAGCAACAAAAAGTTCCGCTAGAGGAACAATATCTGCACGCCGTTCTCTCAAAGAAGGAATGTTAAGGCCTAAGACATTTAAACGATAATATAAGTCTTCTCGAAATTCACCAAGTGAGACCATGCTAAGTAAATCACGATTGGTCGAGCCAATAATACGGACATTAACTTTAATTTCTTTCTCGTCATCAATACGCCTAAATGTACCATCTTGAATTACACGCAAAACTTTGGTCTGTAATTTTGCCGACATTTCACCGACTTCATCAAAAAATATCGTGCCGCCATCAGCTGATTCAAAAATGCCACGCTTGCTGTTTACTGCGCCGGCCGTGCCTGAGCCAAACAATTCAGTTTCGGCAGCATCATCGGGTAATGCTGCACAACTTAGCGTCATAAAAGGTTTATCAGTTCGATCACTCGCGGCATGACAAGCTCGAGCCAATAGCTCTTTACCGGTACCTGTTTCTCCAACAATCAACATAGAAGAATCAAGTAAAGCCATACGCTTAGCTTCACGTATCAATTTACGCATTGAGCTACTGTTCGCTTGAATACCAGTAAAGTTATTTTCATTGGCTTTCTTAAAAGCACTTATTTGTTGGCCTAATCTCGCTTCCGACTTTAATATCAATACTGCACCAGCCAGTACTTGTGCTTCATTGCCTTCAGCAACATGAATAGGAATTATATCAGCAACAAAATCATCTTCTTGAAATTTAATGCGACGTGTTTGCGCCAATACTTCTTCTCCATCGAGCCAGCGAGTAAAATTAAAGCCTTTTAGCCACTGCCCAACATTCTCGCCAACAATATGTTCAAGCGAATTACACATAATTTGCGCTGCAGCATTATTGACCATACGTATTTGCCCTTTACTATCAACTGAAATAAAAGGATCAGGAAAAGTTTTAACTAAAGTTTCAAATTCATTTCGCTCACGCTCAGACGGCATATAGGGTGTGGTTTTTACATCTAAAACGCCGTCAATTAAACGTAATTGTGGCATAAAATCCTGTAACTCAGAAAATTCTAAGTCTGGTATATTTATAAAGATTTTTCCGGGTTGTTTCAATTCAATACCGCGCAGATCAATGTCGCGGTCAACAAATATTGCCAAAACACTTTGTGCGATACCAACTCGGTCGTGACAACCAATTTCTAAACGCATTTATTAACCTCAAGCAAACAACAAAACCTAGTAATGCTATTGTAAACTATTTTTTACAACAAAAAAAAAAGCCCCCTGTAATAGGAGGCTAGTCGATATTGTTGTAAGCAAACGTTACAGAAGCTGATCAGTTTTTGCTGCACAGATAAAGTCATTTTTATGCAGCCCTTTGATAGCATGGGTCCACCAAGTAACTTTTACTTTACCCCACTCTAATAAAATAGCTGGATGGTGGAACTCCTCTTCGGCTAATTCTGAAACTTTATTTGCAAACGCCCAAGCTAGTTTATAATTTTTAAACTTATAAACCCTTTCTAGCATCATAACGCCATTATTTACTGCCGGTACCCAGTCAGGTATTTGCGCTAAAAGACTTGCTAGCTCGTCGTCACTCACTTTAGGTGCGTCAACTTGGCATGCTTCACATTGTTGATTGGATAATTCACCGCTCATAAAAAATTCCTTTAACTCGCTTTTGAGGTTGTTTTTAATTCAAATTTAGCTGGATGTAAGCCCATTACTTTTGCTTGTTCTACTAATGCCATAATATCTTCTACTTCTAATTTTCGTATATCATCAAGATCACTGACTTTGGTAAGCATAAAGTAAATAGGTTGCATAATATCAATACGATATTGTGTTCGTAAAACATCTAAAACATCGAGTGGCTTTCTTTCGACATTTTTATCATTTAGCGCATATTCTGTCTCACTTGGTGAAGACAAGATACCACCGCCATATACACGTAAGCCTTTGGGCGTATTTAATAAACCAAACTCAACAGTAAACCAGTATAAGCGTGCTAAGAACACGCGATCTTCTTTCGATGCATTTAACCCCATCATGCCATAGGCTTGGGTGTAATTAGCGAAAGATTCATTAGTCAATAATGGACAGTGACCATATATTTCATGAAATATATCGGGCTCCTGTAAATAATCAAACTCTTCCTGCGAACGGATAAATGTCGCAACCGGAAACTTTCGCTCTGATAGCAAACGAAAAAACTCACCAAAACCAATCAGTGCCGGTACAGGTTCACAGCTCCAACCGGTTGTAGATCTCAATACCATACTAACTTCTTCTAATTGAGGGATATGGTCTTGCGGAAGCTTTAACTTGCTTAAACCTTCAATAAATTCGTCACATGCAGTATCATGCACCGTTGACAATTGTCGGGTAATTAATGCTTGCCAAATTTTGTTTTCTGCTACAGACCAAGCAATATTACCCTGTTCATCTGCAACTTTTGAAACATACTTAGTCGCCTTCGCCATTATGTTAACCTTACTTAGTGAATATCAATTTTTTTAATGTTATTTTGATATTTAGAACAACTGTTGTGCTTCAATAGTAAGGCAACAACAGTAGAAAAAGCACGACTTTCAAAGTGGCTATTTTTCAAGCAGAACAAAAGAGTGTAAAATTTGTGTTACATCTAAATGTACAAATGAAAAATTAGTGTTTATTTTCAATGATATATTATGGTTTCTTTATCAACTGTTGTACTTGACTAACTATTTTTTGGCGTATATGACCAAGTCTAGGAGCATCATCAGCAAAAGGGATTGGTCGACACAAATGCATAGCTTTTAGCCCTAATCTGGCCGTTAGCATGCCTGCCCCTAGGCCTTGTGCCATACGTGTAGACAATTTCCCTAAGAGCTCAGCACCGAGTAAATCTGCACCTAAATCTGCTACTAATTCACTTGCGCCGGCATAAGCCATATTGACAATAACTTGCTTAATTAACTTTACCCGACTCCAATAACTTAGCTTTAAACCATATAAAGCCGCTATTTTATTTACTAAGCGTAAATTTCGCCACAGCATCAGCAGCATATCAAGAATAGCAATAGGACTGAGTGCGACTAAAACGACTGATTCGGAGGAAAACTTGGCTATTTCTTTTAGGGCTTTTTGATCAACTTGAGACAACACATTACGTGAATATAATTGCATAATTTCAACATCATTGTATTCCTCAAGCTTTAAGTTTTGCCATGCACCATGGTCAAACTCAGCTAGATCGCTCGGTAAACGTTGAGAAATTTTTTCACAGAGGCTCGCGGCATCAACATCATCAGTTTCAGTTTCATTGATAATATTTTGTGCTTGTTGCTTAAGATTCTGCTGAGATTTAAATTGTCTCAACCCTGACCACTCGCGCCAAATACTACGCCCACAAACAAGTGATAAACCAGCCAATAAAATAGCATATAAACTAGCAATTATTGGTGACTGGCTAAAACCATTCATAAAGAATTGTACCGTTTCAACACCAACTAAAGTGATAAAAACAATACCGAGCGTACGCCAAAGCCAACTTGGTTTCTTACTTTCTATGACTAAGTTATCATCGACTTGTTCTATTTGTTCATCACTTACCCAATCTTGCTCATTAACAATAATTTGCGAGGTATTTTCTTTGATAGCCTCGTCAGTAATATCAACCGCATCAAACAATATTTGTTGTTGATATTTCTCTTTATTCTCAATCATTTTAATTTATCTCCCAACAAAAACTGTAACATTTGATCCATGCGAAGGTGTGGTAAACACTCTTCTTTATTGGCTGAGCTTATTGGTGAAAAAGCGATATAGTTAAATGCTTGCTTTTGCCAATAATCAAGCTCTGGAATACTCGCAGGCACGGTACCCGGAAATAAAGTGATCATTTTATCATTAGTTAATTGTCGGCCTTTAATAACAGGAATGGTGCGCCCTTGGTATTGGCTTTTACCAACTTGCGTTGCTTTAACGGAAGCAATAGCAATGGTTTTCATCTTGATAGCATCAAAGCTTAATTGTTGCTTAGTTTGAAAAACTAGCTTATTTAACAGTGAAACCAAGTTACCATGTTGTTCAGGTGTAACATGGTCAGCCTTAGTTGCAGCAAATAATAGTCGATCAATTTTCGGTGAAAATAAGCGAGAAAATATACTCGATTGTCCATATTGAAAGCTTTCCATGATCATCGCCATAGCATTTTGTAAATCAGCAAAGCTCTCAGGGCCATTATTTAATGGCGTTAAACATTCGGCAAGGACAATTTGTCGATCAAAGTTAATAAAGTGCTCTTTGTAAAAGCGACGAACAACACGTTCTTTGTATTCAATAAATCGTGCTCGTAACATGCCAATATAACAATCGTCCTTGGCATTTTGGTAGTTATTGCTGTCAATCTCATCAAAGCCGCTGTAAGGAAAAAACTGTAATATTGGCGCATCTTCTAACTCGCCGGGTAAAATAAAACGACCCGGTTGAATAACTGATAAACCTAGCTGATGGCGAAAAATCAGTAACAGTTCGGTGTACTCTTTTGACAATTGCGCTAATACGCTTTCGTCGACACTGGCAAAAGGATCAAAGTCGGCTAATTTATCGAGAAATGTCTGTGCATGTGCATTTCTGGGTGCTTGACTAAGTAACGCTGTGGTTTGTTTGGACCATTCTTCAAAGGTCAGTGATAACATCGGTAAATCAAGCAACCACTCACCAGGATAGTCGGTGATATCAATATACAGCGTTGCTGATCCCGTGGCATATTTTAACAAAGAGTCTTTCGGTTGATAACGCACAGCTAGACGTAGTTCACTAATACCATTGGTTGGTTTTGGCCATTGTGGCGGTGACTGACACAATGCTGAAAACGCGCCATCATATTCAAACCTCGGGATATGAAGGTGCTTTTGTGGCACTCGTTTCGCAGCAATATAACGCCCCTCATGAACAACATTAAAAAAACTTAATTGTGAATTATTGCCTTCATTTAATAATTGATTAACCAGTGAGGTAATGAAAGCTGTTTTACCACTACGACTTAAACCAGTCACAGCAAGTGTTATATGTTGATCGATAGAGCGATTAACGAGATCACTAGCTTTTTGTTTTAATTTTTTTAATCGAGCTTTATTAATAAATGCCATAGTTGGGTGCTATTTTGGATTTTACATACGTTGAAGATAATCACTGTCCGCTACGTGTAGCACATTAGGAAGTAGTCGACTAAAGTCAGCGTATCAATACTATTATTAGCATTGATACTAGCGGTTTTTAAGTTTTGATAACAGTACTTTATCGGACTTACTGATAAATTTTTGCCAATAAAAAAGCGGCTTAACCGCTTTTTTTATAACTTATTTATTTCTCGTGAAACCGTGAACTCGGGCGATGTTACATAACGTTCAATAACCTGTAATTCTAGCTCTAAGGTTTTAAATTTACGTCTAATGTCATGAAAAGCTTGCTTTGGTGGCTCTCCTGCTTGCCAAACCCTTGACTTCACTTTAATCGATTCATTAGTAATATCTTCATCAAAGCGCTGTTGCTTTGCCGTTCGTTGCTGCGCCGTTTGTGCTTGAGCATTATTAGCTTGTTGCCCATTACGATGAATATTAGCCGCATTGCCAGATTTTTTATCCAAGATAAACCATGCAGCAATATAGATAACAATAAACCATCCCATGCCTAACAATACACCTGAAACTACCAATATACGCACCAGCCAAGTTTCCCAGCCAAAGTAATCGGCAATACCTGCACAAACTCCGGCTAATTTTCCTTGGCTCGTATTTCTATATAACTCACCTCGGCCTTTACTGGTCATAATTTATTTCTCCACTCCGGCGTTTCAGCATCCAAAATAGCTTCTAAAGTTTTAATTCTATCAGCCATTTTATCAGCGAGTTCAGACAGCTCTGATAACTGAATATACTCTTCTTCACTAAAGCCCTGACTAATTTGTCGTTTACTACGATAGTGTAAAATCAACCAGATAGGTGCTACGACTATCATAAATATAATAACTGGAGCGACAATAATCTCTTCCACAATACTTCCCCTTACTTGCACCTAATTCCAGGCATGCGTTGTTAACGGCTAATTATTTACTTTTTAGCTTCTGATTTCATTTTAGCTTTTAATGCGGCTAATTCATCATCAACTTTTTCATCAGAGGCTAAATCAGCAATTTCATCAGCTAACGACTTACTGCCCATATCATAAGACTCGACTTGTGCTTCGATATCATCAATTTTACGTTCATAGCGATCAAAACGACTTAAAGCATCATTAACACGATCACTGTCGATATTCTTTTTCACTTTCAATCGAGAGCTAGCAGTTTTTTCACGCATAATAATTGCTTTTTGACGTGATTTTGCATCTGCTAACTTATCTTGTAACTGCGATATTTCATCTTGAAGTTTTGCTATATGGCCATCTACGTGTTCTAGTTCATCACGTAGAGTCCCTGCACTTTCAAGACATTTTTTCTTTTCCATTAATGCTGCACGTGCTAAATCTTCACGATCTTTACTTAGCGCTAACTCAGCTTTATCTTGCCATTGCGCGGCATCAGATTCAAAGCGATTGGCTTGACGTGCTAATTCTTTTTTATCTGCTAATGTTTTTGCTGATGAAGAACGTACTTCAACTAGCGTGTCTTCCATTTCTTGTATGATCAAGCGCACCATTTTTGCAGGATCTTCTGCTTTGTCTAATAAGTTGTTAATATTAGAATTAATGATATCTGTGAACCTTGAAAAAACACCCATAATTACTTCCTCGTTCAAAAAATTACGTTAATTGTCTTGCCTTTTACTATTCATGTTTTGCGCCAAGTTTTTAAAACATAGTAACAATATGAATAATAAAGCTTTATTAATATTTAAAAAAAGACTTCTATCTCAGCTGTTAATAAAATACACTATTTGTTAGTGAAAAAAACCAATTATTAGGTCAGTAAATGGCACGTTTCAATCAACAAGATAACCTCATTGGTCAATCTAATAACTTTTTAGAAGTTTTAGAGCAAATTTCTCAGATCGCCCCCTTAAGTAAACCGGTACTCATTATTGGTGAACGCGGTACCGGTAAAGAGCTGGTCGCTGCGCGCTTACATTATTTGTCAAGGCGCTGGGATCAAAATTATCTTAAACTCAATTGTGCCGCATTAAATGAAAATTTATTAGAAAGTGAGTTATTTGGTTATGACAGTGGCGCTTTTACTGGTGCAAGTAAGCGCCATGAAGGTCGTTTTGAACGTGCAGATAACGGCACATTATTTTTAGATGAAATTGCCAATACCTCAGGGTTAATTCAAGAAAAACTATTGCGCGTTGTTGAATATGGTGAATTTGAACGTGTTGGTGGCTCAAGAACTATTAAAACCAATGCTCGACTCGTCGCTGCAACCAATGAAGACTTGCCATCAATGGCAGCAGCAGGGGAATTTCGAGCTGATCTTTTAGATAGATTAGCCTTTGATGTTATAACACTACCGCCGTTGCGTGAACGTTTAGACGATATACTGGTATTAGCTGAACACTTTGCCATTAATATGGCACGTGAACTCGAGTTTGAACTTTTCAGCGGCTTTACCGAAAAAGCTAAGCGCGCCCTGCTTGAATATCACTGGCCGGGAAACATTCGTGAATTAAAAAATGTGGTTGAACGTAGTGTTTATCGCTGTAACAACCCACACTTACCAGTGCACGAGCTAGTGATTGACCCATTTGAATCTCCTTATCGCCCATCTAAACGCATTAAAACTCAAGATCGAATTATTGCCACACCAACAAGCGATATTGCTGAACAGAGCATTGAAACACCAAAAAAACTAGTACAGAAAATCCAACCTATGGCCAAAGCTTTGCAATTCCCATTGTCGTTAAAAACCTTGTCACAGGACTATGAAGTCGATTTGATCAAGTCAGCACTGGCTAATTGCCAATATAATCAAAAGAAAACAGCTGATGCCTTAGAATTAACCTATCATCAATTAAGAGGCTACTTAAAAAAATATAATTTACTTGATTCAAGTAGTGCAGACGAAGAATAAGTATTCACTATGACTTACTGTAAATTCAACTATTACAACTATTTGGCACTATTTATCATAGTGCTATCGGGCTGTGACTCAAACGAAACGCTTTCTTTAAGTAAAAAAAGTATTATTTACTGCAGTGAAGGCGCACCTGAAAGTTTTAATCCCCAAACCGTTACCTCTGGTACTACCATAGATGCAACAGCCAATCAGTTGTATAACCGTTTAATAGAATTTAACCCTACTGATAATTCAATTATTCCAGCTATCGCAAAATCATGGCATGTCACACGCGATGGTAAAATGGTAACTTTCTATTTACGCAAAGATATTGAGTTTCATCAAACAACCTACTTTTCGCCAACACGCACTCTCAACGCTGATGACGTATTGTTTAGCTTTAACCGTATGCTTGATGAAAATCATCAATATCACCCCATTTCTGGCGGTAAATATCCTTTCTTTCAGAATGCCCAACTAGTTAATTTGATTGATAGTATAGAAAAAATCAACGACTACACCATTCGCTTTCAATTAACACATTCTGATAGCTCATTTCTCGCCAATATTGGTGGTAATTCAGCCGTTATCTTGTCAAAAGAATATGCTGATGAATTAGTTGAACTGAACACTATGCAAGAAATAGATATGCTGCCAATTGGCACAGGGCCATTTAAATTTAAACAATATAGCTCTGGTGCGTTTATTCGCTATGAACCTCATGCCAATTATTGGCGTGGTAAGTCTGAACTTAAACAATTAGTGTTTGATATCACACCACGAGATACCGGACGCTTAACGAAATTATTAGCCGGTGAATGTGACATTATTGCCTACCCAATCGCCCATGAAAAAATTAAGCAGCACCCCAACCTCACTTTGGAGTCGGTCACTTCCTTTAATGTCGGCTATTTTGGTTTTAATACCAGTAAGCCCCCATTTAACGACCCGTTAGTTAGAAAAGCGCTATCTTACGCGATAAATAAACAAGCAATTCTAGAAACCGTTTATACCGGACAAGCTGAAATTGCAGATGGTTTGATCCCAAACTCTTCTTGGGCCTATGATTCATCAATAACAAGTCAAGAGTATTCAATAACTAAAGCTCAAGCATTGCTAGCGGAAGCTGGCTATAGCGAAGGTTTTTCAATGGACTTATGGGCGATGCCGGTACAGCGAGCTTATAACCCTGACGCTGTGACTATGGCAAAACTTATCCAAGCTGACTTACAAAAAATAGGTGTCGATGTAGAAATAGTTTTTGACTATGAATGGGCTACTTTTTTACGAAAAATCTCCGAGGGTGAACACCAAAGCGTGTTATTAGGTTGGTCTGCTGATCACCCAGATCCAGACAACTTTTTTTCAACATTACTCAGCTGCGCATCAGCAATTACCGGTAGTAATAGAACCTTTTGGTGTAATGAAGAGTTCGATCAACTTATCCAAAGCGCATTGCAGACCAGTAATATTAACCGTAGAAAAGCCTATTATTCTAAGGCGTTAAAATTAATTAATGAAGAGGTACCATTAATTCCTATTGCTCATTCTAAAAGGTATCAAGCAAGAGCGAACAACATTAACGGTAGTCTATTACGCTCAATAGGTGGCATCGACTTCAATGGGGTGACCAAAAACTAATATGCTAATTTTTACTCTACGACGTTTTAGTTTATTCTTTTTTACTATGTGGCTATTAACAATATTATCCTTTAGCTTGAGCTTTTTATTTCCTGGTGAACAATTAATTAATCTGACAGGGCAAATAAACGCCTCAGCTGAGCAATTAACTGCTTTAGCTAATGAATATCAGCAACAAGCAAGTTTATTGACACAATATTTCAGTTACGTCAGTCATCTATTTCACGGTGAAATGGGCTATTCAATGACCAGTCACCTACCGATAATGACAGAAATTATGAACCGTTTACCCGCGACAGTCGAATTAACCTGTGTCGCACTGCTCGTTGCTATGTTTTTTGGTATTCCTATTGGTTTCTGTGCGGCTATTTATCACAGAAAAGCGGCTGACAACGTTATATTAGCCATTGCAATGATTGGTTATTCAATCCCCGTTTTCTGGCTAGGGATCTTAGCTATCTTGGTATTTTCTATTCAATTAGGTTGGTTACCATCGGCAGGTCAGATAAGTCTATTATTCGAAATACCACATGTAACCGGTTTGCAGTTGATCGATATCTTACTCAGCGATAGTGAGTATAAATGGCAAGCCTTTCAAGATGCTACACGTCACCTAATCTTACCCGTTATTGTTGTTGCCTTAGCACCTGCAACTATTTTTATGCGCTTAGCCCGAACAGCCATGCTGGAGGTTCTAGACACCCATTACATTAAAGCAGCAAAAGCCAAGGGCTTAACTTTTAGTCAAATTATTTATCGACATGCCATGCGTAATGCGGTAATTAAAGTTATTCGGGACGTTGGTTTACAGTTTGCTCACCTTATAACCATTGCCATGGTTACCGAAGTGATTTTTAGTTGGCCAGGCATTGGCCGCTGGTTAATAGAAAGCATATATCAGCGCGACTATACGGCGATTCAGGGGGGACTTATTGTGCTATCAAGCTTTATATTTATTGTCCATATTATTATTGATTTTTTCTATGCGGCGCTTAACCCCTTAGCTCGGGAGCCTAATCATGGCACGTGATAAGATTTATCTCGAAGAAGAGTTCCCTACACCATTAATGCAGTTATGGCATAACTTCAAACAACCACCGGTGGTTTTGATTGGTTTTGGTTGTTTTTTATTTCTCATTGCTTTGGCCGTATTGGCGAGTGTCATCACGCCATACTCTTCTGTAGAGAACCACCTAGATCACTTGTTATTGCCACCAGCATGGAGTGATGAAGGTAATGTTAGCTTTTTACTGGGCACAGATAACCTAGGTAGAGATATGTTATCGCGTTTAATGCACGGTGCCTCATTAACCTTTGGTTTAAGTATTATTGTCGTTATGGCGTCATTAATAATTGGCGTGATTATTGGCTCACTATCAGCCTTAACTAGCGGGATTAAATCAAGCATTCTAAATCACTTTCTCGATGTTATTTTGTCCATACCGTCGCTACTGCTAGCCATTATCATTGTTGCAATATTAGGCCCAGGTTTAGAAAATACTTTATGGGCAATTATTATGGTGCTCATTCCGCAATTCGTCCATATAACTCGCAACGCAGTAAAAGAAGAGTTTGCTAAGGATTATGTCTTAGCATCACGCCTTGATGGTGCTAGCTCAATTAGAATATTGTGGTATTCAATTTTCCCTAATATTATCGAAAAATTAATTAGCCAAGCAACACTTGCTCAATCAACAGCAATTCTCGAAATTGCCGCATTAGGATTTTTAGGTTTAGGCGCTCCTATTCCTATGCCTGAATGGGGCGCAATGTTAGCCAATGGTATTGACTTCTTTTATATTGCCCCTTGGACCGTTTATCTACCGGGTTTAGCAATTTTATTTTCAGTTATTGCAACAAACCTCGTCGGTGAAGGCATGCGTCATGCGCTTAAAGTGCGCAAGGAAAATTAATGAATTTAATTGATATTCGAAACCTTTCCATTGAACTGCAGACGACAACACAACCAATCCTTGCTGTCGACAGGGTCAATTTAACCATGAAAGAAGGCGAAGTTAGAGGTTTGGTTGGCGAATCAGGCTCTGGAAAGTCATTATTAGCACAAGCCATTGTTGGCGTGCTCGACGAAAAGTGGAAAGTTGATGCCGACCGTTTTCACTGGCGAGGTAATGATTTAATGCGACTTTCGCCTGAAGAAAGAAAAGCCATTATATCCAAAGATGTTGCAATGATTTTTCAAGAACCTATGGCCTGTTTAGATCCGACCACCACCATAGGAGAGCAACTAGAGGAAGCTGTAGATGTTGAGCAGTTAACCGGATTTTTTTGGCAAAAGCGACAACAACGCAAACTTGCTGCTATTAATTTATTGCACAAAGTGGGCATTAAGCAGCACGAGGTTTGTGTTAAAAGCTTTCCACATCAATTAACCGATGCACTATGTCAGCGAGTTATGATAGCCATGGCCTTAGCACGCCGTCCTATGCTGCTCATTGCTGATGAACCTACTGCTGCAATGGAAAGTACTAATCAAGGGCAAATATTTCGCCTACTCGCCAGTCTAAATCAACTGAAAAATATGTCGATATTATTGATCAGCCATGACTTAGAAAATGTTACCCATTGGACTAACGCGATCACCGTAATGTACAGTGGCCAATTTGTTGAAGCTGGCACAACCGAACAAATATTTAATCAACCTTATCACCCCTATACTAGAGCATTGGTTGACAGTAGTCCGAAAGCCAATAGAATGATACCCAATAAGTCCAGATTGATGACCTTACCTGGCAGTATTCCAATTTTGCAACATTTACCTATCGGTTGTCGCTTAGGCCCTAGATGTCCACGTGCGCAACAAAAATGCGTGCACGCACCGAAAATTACAAACTTTCATGGTCATCAAGTGAGTTGCCATTTCCCATTAAAGGATAGTTACTCGTGAGTAATGTGCTATTACAAGTTATTAATTTAAGTAAAACCTATAAAGATAAAAATTACTGGTTTAACCGTAAATGCGTGGCCGCATTAGAGCCACTATCTTTTGATATTATGGCGCATAAAACTTTGGCCATTGTTGGAGAAACTGGCTCAGGTAAATCCACTTTAGCCAAGTTACTGGTTGGTGCTGAATTGCCGACGACCGGTCACATTCGTTTAAATGGTCAAACGCTAGCACCAGGAAATTTTAAGCAACGTTGCCAACATATTCGTATGATATTTCAAGACTCAGGCACAACCTTAAATCCCAGTCTGACTATTGAGCAGCTATTAGATGAGCCCCTGCAACTCAATACCGATCTTGATGAAACCGAACGTCATCAATTGATCCGTGACACTTTAAAGAAAGTAGGTTTACTGGCTGAACATATGAGTTTTTACCCTCATATGTTTTCTGGTGGTCAAAAGCAGCGTATTTCATTAGCACGAGCGATTATCTTGAAACCGCAAGTGATCATTCTTGATGAAGCATTAGCCTCACTTGATCCCTCACTACGCTCTCAAATAATAAATTTGCTGTTAGATTTACAGCAGCAGATGGGATTAGCATTTATATTGATTTCTCATAACCTAGGCATTGTCAGGCACTTCAGTGACGACATGATGGTGTTATGTAAAGGTAAAGTCTTAGAGGTTGGTAAAACGACTGATATATTGCAAAAGCCTCAGCACAAATATACTAAAAAGCTCATCATGAGCCAGCGTTTCCAACTTTTACACCGTTAACTAAAATAACCCCAGTTCGGGTTAAGCTACTTTACCCAACAATGCTATTTAAACGCCTATCAGCGTTATTTTTACGCCCAATAGCTCGCTGTTGGTTTGTAAAAATTCCTTGCTAAGCGCCTAAATTCCATCATTGCGCTTTTTTTAATCTTTCACTTAAAAAATATCGTGAATAATTTAGCCAATAACACTATGAATCAACAGGTTATAAAGTCCATTAACCCGAACTTAGGTTAAATAGTGAAATTTTGATAATAAAAAACCAGCCTGTTGGCTGGTTTTTTTGAATTGAGCTCTTAAAAGCTAGTATTGAGAACTTGGTGCTGCTATTTCTCGACGAACAATATCCGCATCTGCTTTTAGCGATTCTATGTAACTTAAATAGGCCGCTTGTGCTAATTGCTGGGTTAATTGCTGTGATAAATTAGCTGACGCTGTTACTTCACCATCGTTCACCGCTTGTACTTCTAATAATGCTAAGTTGCCATTACTTAAGTTAACGGTTGTTGCTGAAACAGTGTCTTCGTTAGGACGAGGTAATTTGAATGCTTCTCTAGCTAAACTTGCATCTAAACCACTACCAACGCGAGCAACCGAAGCTTTAACTTCCATTGTTGCACCAATCTCTGCTAATTGCTCCGTAATATCAGTACCCGCTTTAAATGCAACTAATAGCTCATCTGCAACAGTTAGTGCTTTTTCTGAAGCTTTTTGCGCAATAAGCATATCTCTAATTTGCGGGCTAACTTCAGCTAATGGTTTAACGCTGGCTCCTTGATATTCATTCAAGCGCATTACAATCGCTAAGTTGTCACTTACTTCAACAATGTCAGAGTTTAATTGTTCATTAATTACAAGGTCAGAAAAGGCAATATCGACAACAGCGCTAACATTAAACGGTGCAATATTATTGCCACGAGTTAACCAGTCAGAAGTTTTTACTGTGGTATTTATCGCACCAGCAGCGTCTTCTAAACTATCTGGAAACTCAAAGCTTAAACGTGCAATTTCTTGCTGTAGCTCAAAAAATTTATCTTGTGCTTTTTCATTTTTCGCTTTAGCAACTAAGACATCACGAACGTCTGCGAGGCTCTGGACATTTTCAGCTTTATAATCAGTTAATTTAATAATGTGAAAACCAAAATCTGTTTTAACCACATCACTAACACTGCCAATATCCGTTAAAGCAAACGCTGCTTCATCAAAGGCTGCATCCATAACACCAGCATCAATCCAATCAAGATCACCGCCATTTTCACCACTGAAGGTATCATCTGAATTTTCTTTTGCTAATGTAGCAAAGTCTTCACCTGCATGAACTTTTACCAGTAATGCATCGGCACGGGTTTTAGCACTCGCTTCATCATCACCAAATTCAACTAAAATATGGGCAACACGGCGTTGTTCTTCATCACGGTATTGACTTATGTTCGTTTGATAATAAGCTTCGATATCGGCATCGGTTAACACTATTGTCTTGGCAATATCATTAACATCAAGCGTGATGTAATTAACCTTGACTTGCTCTTGATTTTCAAAACGCGTTTGATTAGCAAGGTAATAGTCATTAATTTCTTCGTCGCTTAATTCCACCGTCGCTTTAAATTGCTCAGCATCAATGGTTGCAAAACGAATATCACGTTGCTGGTTTTGTAGCGCAGTATATATGTCTTCTTGATAAGGCAAGCTAAATTCACTGGCAACTAACGCTTGCGTCAGTTGTCGACGCGTCATTTCTGTACGTAAATAATCACGAAAATCAGACGACTGATAAAAGCCAGCTTGATTGATCATCGCTAAATAGCGATTATTATCAAAAATACCATCAATTTGAAATTCTGGCATATTACGAATAGTACTTTTAATACGTTGGTCCGCCACACGAATAGCAAGCGAGGCTGAGTTTTGGTCAACAAGTTTTTGATTAATTAAACTGTCAACTACACCATCACGAAAGTTTTTCATGTAGCCAGGGTCAGCCGATAATGTTTCAAACATATCACCAAATTGCTGCGCCATGCGATTACGCTGTGCTTGATAAGCTTTATTAAACTCATCTTGTGATATTTTTTCACCATTAACATCTGCAACAGAAGTGTCAACAGAGTTGTTGTAGCTACCAATGCCAGCAACAGCGAAGGTTAAAATAATAAAACCAAGAATAATCTTAGCGGTTAATCCTTGAGAGCTTTCTCGAATATTTTCTAACATCTTTATCTCTTTACACGAGGGTATGGTACTTTCGGTGTGATTTTTGAGGTTTTAACTTACCCCTATTATACGTTTTAGTTGTTCCGTAACCCTGCCAATGAACAAGTGAATTTCACTCCAATAACAAACTAACAAGGTTATTTTACCAACTTACACGCTTTAAAATCACAATTTGAACGGGCATGTTAGCCCAATAATAATGAAAATGAAACTCTTTTACTCTGGCGATGAAATAACGGTCAAATAACCACCAACTTGCTTTGAAAATAGACTTTCACAATTTCAGCTTTTAGATCAAAAAAGAGTAAGCGTTACTGTAACACTTACTCTATTTTTGCATCGAAGTAGCGGGATTAATTTTTATTTCTTATTAAGAATATCATCCAAATTAGCTTGCTCGCTCGACGATAGATTAAGCTCACTTGCCTTAAGTTTGCTACGTCGACGTAAAACAAATATTAAACTGACAATAAAGCCCATCAGAATGACCAGGGGTCCAAACCATAAAATATAGGTTTGCTTGGTTAATTGTGGACGATATAACACAAAATCTCCGTAGCGATAAACCATAAAATCGATAATTTCCTGATCGCTCTTGCCCTCTTGTAAGAGGTTATACAAGTTTTTCCTTAGATCGACAGCTATTTTAGAGTTTGAATCGGCTAAATTTTGGTTTTGGCACTTAGGACAACGTAACTCTTTCGATAAAACTTGAAAGCGTACTTTAGTTGCTTCATCTTTGAACTGAAAAGTGTCAACAGGACTTGCATTAGCACTACTTATCGACAAGAAACTCAACAATATAATACTGACTGCAAAGCCAATCGTTTTTTGCAACCTAGCTATATAATTGTGTTTTGCTTGATGCTTCATTAAGATGCCCCTTGTGCCATTTCAGCTACTATAACCTCAATTAACGGCAAGAACTCTTTTTTCCATACCATATCATTAATTGGCCCAGCAAAACGCTTACGTATAATGCCTTTATGATCAATCACAAAAGTTTCAGGCGCACCAAAAACACCAATATCTAAACCTAAAGCCCCTTGCTCATCAAAAATAGATAGCACATAGGGATCTTTGTATTGCTTCAACCACTGTAAGGCAGCATTACGATCATCAGTAAAATTAAGGCCATAGAGCTTAATACGTGGATCTTGAGCAATATTGAGTAAATATGGGTGTTCATATTTACACTGTATACACCAAGTAGCCCAGACGTTAAGTAAGACAATATCACCTTGTAAATCATCACGGCCCAACATTTGCTCTGGTGCTGTTAAGCTTGGTAATTCGAACTCAGGTAGAGGTTTACCTATCATAGCCGACGGCATCGATTGAGGATTAAGAAACAAGCCTCTATAAAGTAAAACCCCTAATAAAATAAATAAAATTAATGGTATAAAACGGATAATACTTTTCATTAATTTATGCCTCTTGTAAAACGACAGGGTTAGATTGTTTAAGCTTTTCTTCTGTAGCTAATACGCGCTTGCGATAACGTTTACTCAATATCGCTAAAAAGCCACCTATTGCCATGAAGAACCCACCTAACCAAATCCAGACAATGAACGGCTTATAATATAAACGCATTGACCAAGAGTTTTGGCCCAATGGGTCACCTAACGCCACATAAATATCACGTAATAAGTTGGTATGTATACCCGCTTCTGTCATGCCCATGCTTTCGACCGTATAAGTGCGCTGTTCAGGTTTTAATAGCGTTATAAACTCACCATCAAGTAAGACATTAACTTGACCTTGAATGGCACTATAGTTAGGGCCTAAAACATTTTTTGTACCTGCAAATTCAATGGTATAGCCTGATAACTTTACACTTTCACCTGGTGACATTTTAACATTAATTTCTTTTTCATAAGAAGACACCATAGTGACACCAATAACGGTAATCGCAATACCAGCATGAGCAACAGCCATACCTATATGATTAAGCGGAACAGCTGAAAACTTCCAACGTCCATCCGCTTGTTTAGCGTTATTAAATACGTCTTTTAATACTGCTAATACAATCCAGCAACCTAAGGTCATACCAACAAAGACCATAAAGTTGAATTCACCGGCAAACAGAAATGGCCAAATAATACCGAACAAGACACTAAAAATAGAAATAAAGTTCAAGTGTTTAGATAGCTCGCCTTTGCGGGCTTTTTTCCAGCGAATAAGTGGCCCTATGCCCATAAAAACAAATAACGCGATCATCATCGGAATAAATACCGCATTGAAGTAAGGGGCACCAACTGAAATTTTGCCCAATCCCATGGCATCAATAATCAGCGGATATAATGTGCCTAATAAAATGGTCACGGTTGCCGTAATTAAAATCGACATAGCAACTAAAATAGTATTTTCACGTGAATATAGCGTAAAGCGATTAGGGCTGCTGACATTAGAGGCTCTAATAGCATATAAGGTTAATGAACCGCCCACCGCTATCGCTAACAAGACTAATAAGTACATACCTCGCCCTGGATCAACAGCGAAAGAGTGTACTGAGGTAATAACCCCTGAGCGTACCAAGAAGGCACCAAGTAAATTCAATGAAAATGTAAATATCGCCAGTAATAAAGTCCAGTGTTTAAAAGTATTACGTTGCTCTGTTACCGCCAGTGCATGTATTAACGCTGTACCTGCAAGCCAAGGCATAAATGAAACGTTCTCTACAGGATCCCAGAACCACCAACCGCCCCAACCAAGTTCATAATAAGCCCACCAACTACCTAGGGCGATACCAACCGATAGAAATGACCAAGCAGCTACGGTCCAAGGGCGTGACCAACGAGCCCAAGCCGCGTCCATTTTTCCCGCCATTAAAGCCGCAATAGCAAAGGCAAAAGCAACAGAAAAACCAACATAGCCCATATACAACATTGGTGGATGAATAATTAAACCAATATCTTGTAATAATGGGTTTAAATCTCGCCCTTCCATTGGAAAATTAGGCAGCAAACGTTCAAATGGATTAGAAGTGAGCAAGGTAAATAAAATAAAACCGACAGCGATCATGCCCATGACCGCTAAAACGCGTGCAACAAACTCTCGCTCTAATTGTTTACTAAAAACACCAACGGCAAAGGTCCAACCAGTTAAAGCGAATACCCAAAATAACATTGAGCCTTCATGCCCCCCCCACACCGCACTAATTTTAAAATAGTAAGGTAAGAGGCTGTTCGAATGATTGGCAATATATTTAACTGAAAAATCATCGACGGTAAAACTATAAGCTAATAAACAAATACTAATGCCGACAAAGAAAAATAAACCAAAGCTTAAAGGTTTGGCACTATTGATTAATTGTTGATTGTTCTGCGCAACACCTATTAGCGGCACTATGCTTAAACATAAAGCAAAAGCTAATCCGATAATGAGGGCGAAATGGCCGAGCTCTGGGATCATGATAATTCCTGTAAATCAATGTTAAAACATTATTAAAACTAAACTCAATTTAACTCACACAGCTAAAGTTAACGTTAGTTAATTTCAAATCTTCTCTAAGCCTATGCTACGGTAACTACCGCTAGTGAACATAATTACTGCAGCACAGAATCAATTATCTCTTATGGTACTTGCGCCGATATTTGCATGTTAATCGGACTTTTTTCCATCACATCTATATCAAGCACTTCAACTTTGAAGTCACCTGGCTTAATGCCAACATTGCCTTGCATAGATACCACCGCGTAGATATGAACTTTATCAACACTACTCAAGCGCATTTGCGGCGTCATCGCTTGCTTATCATCTAAAACAATACTTAATGGTAAATCACTGGCTTTAATTTTTACCGCAGCCAAAGGCATACGAGGACCATCTGCTGCAATAGCATAAATAAATACCGTTTTGTCTTCACTGTTCATTAATGCCTTTTGAACATTTGACGCTAAAGAAACATTAACATTAAGTCGAGGTAATGTCGGGTCAACTCCTTGTGCAGTTTCTGTTAATGCACCGCCATCACTACTCATACGTAATTGATTTTTAGCTTCTTCTACCGCCCCTATTAAAGCTTGCTTGCTGATACCTGGACGGTCACTGTTTAAAACAGTTTCCCAGTACTTTACTGCTTTTGCAAAGTCTCGATTACTAAAACTGTCCATACCTAACAGGATGTTGGTAGAGGCATCAAGTGAATCTAAAGCTAAAGCTTTATCTATAACTAATTGAATATCGTCATTTATCACTTGATTATTTTTATAATACATCGCCTGAGCCTTCGGCCCTAGCAACTCGGCATGCTCACCTACTTGCGTTATAACACCGTCAAAGGCTTCAATAGCATTATCAAACTCACCAACTGAAATATAAGCCTGACCTAAACTAAATAGTGCTTGGGAATTCGTTGGATCATTTGCGATTTCTTGCTGAAGTTGTTGTAAGCGATAAGCAAGCATTTGCTCTGGAGACAATTCACTGTGAGCGTCACTTTCATTCAGCGCAGCAGGTGAGTTTAATTGTGGGTAAGCACCAAGGATCATATAGCTATAGAAGCTCAGACTAACAATGGCAAAAGCAATACCAACCGGCCATAGCCAAGACTTTTGTTGCTGCTCTGTAATATTGTTTTCGCTTGAGTTAGCATCTTGTAAAAGTGTTTTGTCTAGTTCGGCTTTCAATTGCAGAAAACTGTCTTGTTCAATACTGCCTTCTGCTAGGTCATGCTCTAACTGTGATAAATGCTCATGATAAAGTGTCACATTAGTTTCTTGTCGAATATTCCCATTTTCCGCACCAATAGCATTATTTGCTGCAGTAAAAATTCGCCATACAATAAGTAATGCTATTACGATTAGTAATAAAATTGCCAGCCAAAATGTAGTCATATTATTTAATTTATACCTATAATTGTCGAATAAGACGCGTTAATTAAATTTATTAAAACGAATACCTAATGTTCTACGATGTTGCTTTTAAGCGCGGTAAGATTAACAATTATGGGCAGCTTTTCCTAGCTATATCACTCGGAAAAATGTCACTTTCATTTCAGTAACAACGCAAAGTTCATATACCCGAAAGCAAAAACGACATAACCTGTCTATAGCTCGCACTATTGGTGGTTAATATATCACAAAATATTCAGTCACCGCGCCATATTCAACAGTAGTAACGGAAAACTTGATTAAGGTCAAAAATAAGATAAATTGATTAATGTCACAAGTCGCTAGTACTCAATTCAGCTCTTGAGGATTTATCTAGCTGGGTATTTCACAGAATAATTGAACTTCAATACGTAAGCGCTGAGAGAAAAAAAACTTAATAGGTTTGGTATTATAAGTTTGAGAAAGCCGCTAAGTTGAGAATTAAGATAGCTTAAATACGGAAATATAGAACGTTTTAGGTTTACTTTATAAAGCAGCTTTGTCTTGATCAGGTGAGTGAGCTTTAGAAACAATTAAGCCGCTTATAAAAGCGGCCTAATCAGCAATCATTAGCAAAAGCTATTGATTAGCCATTACATGCATCTTTCAATATATCTATAAGAATTCGTTTCACTATGTGAGTGAGTGAGTGAGTCCTATGTAAATAATAGGGTTGCTTAGTACCAAGTCAGCAATACTATAACAATCGTTTCAAAACACCTATAATCTGTCTTAAATAAGATGCGCAAAACGATTGTTGGATAATAAATGAAACAATTTTTTAAAGCTACTTATATTTCCTTTATCAAAACAATGAAACAAAGAAGATAAAAACCTTCTACTTTATATATTCTTTGTATCATTGCTTTGGATAAATTAACCATGCCACTAAAGCTTTCTATAGAGATAGTTGACTAAAACCTCAAATAAAGGTCATAAATAGGCAAGCGCTGATAAGCGCACAGAGAAAAATAATACAAGAAAGGTCAATAGATAAGGTCATGGAATAGATGCATCACCATTTCCTAGCTACGCTAGGGGCGATTTAAACCCGTGGTACGCATATTTGTCATGCGACATTGATGGCAATACCTTTTGTAGATTTGATAGCCGTGAAAGAGAAGTATTGCCTCATTTATATTTACCGCGAGCACCGCCTAAACGGTTAAATTAGATGTGACAGATAAGTAAGGTTAAATTATCGGCAATGGGGATAAGGGATAGCTTTGGTTTGTTTATTCCCCATCGATAAATATTCGCTATAATAAAGCGATACCAGTGGAAAATATCATGATGAAAAGTACAGTAGAACCGATAAAATGAGTATCGACAAAGAATTCCCTCCATATTTTACTCACGAAGACCCAAAGACAATAAAGCAATCCCCATAATACAGCGTTAACTTCCCGCGGTTTCCACTTTGAGGGCCTTTTAGACATCAGCCGCTGGTGATGAGCTATTGAGAGGTTTTGTGGCGTGGCTGATATCTAAAAACCTTAACATAGACGACCTTTTTATTAATAAAGAATCGACCTTAAAACAGTCAGCAAAGATACGAAAGCGGACATTAGCCTTGGCTTATCAAGCGATAAGTGAACCGACAAATAATACTTAAGTGAATTCAAAATATCAGACGCTAATGAGGTAAACAACATTGCTGGCATTTCAACGAACCTGACCCCACAGGTTTTAATTCACAATATCTAAGGCGGAACAATAAATAGTCGGTTAGCAACTTTTACCATGTTCTATGTGATAAGAAATCACAACTGAGTTAGTAGCTCTATTAATAAATAGCTCAGCAGCTTTAATGCCTTTCTCTTCACTATTTTGATGCACAGTAGTTATTGATGGAGTTGAGCGTAAAGCTTCATCAATGCCGTCAAAGCCAACCACTCTAATATCTTCAGGTACTTTAAGTCCCATTGCGTGAATTTCTTTAACTGCCGCCAAGGCAATAATATCACTCATGCAAAGTAAAACATCAGGACGAGGAGTTGATGTTAGCGCTTCTTTAGCCGCAATTACTGCAAAATGATGGTTACTTTTAGGAAGATTCCAAACACGATCCGACCTTAAATTAACATTCGAATCTTTAAGTGCTTGTCTGTAACCATTTAAACGCTGATGAGAGATAGAACACAAGGCATTACTCGTCATAGGTAATTCATATACACGACACGTTAGATCAGATTCTAGTAGCCTTAAGCCTAAAATGGCAACTTCATCATTGGTTGATTTAATGGCCAGCTTTGCGATCTCATAAGCCGCTTTTTCATTGTCTATTCCAACAGAGGCATTACGGTCTATATCAAAATCGGCAGTGACGACTTTTTTCGAGGTTACTCTCAGCTGTTCTATTAATTCAGGATTTCTCGGTGAGCCATAACAAATAAAGCCATCAACAAAATCAGCAACAGTATTAATGTTATCTGATATACCTGAAAACAAAAGTAAGTTGACTTTACTCTTCTCTAAAACCGACGAAACCCCCTTCACAAAGTCACTTGCTACCGGGTCTGTTACCATATATTCAAGGCTGTCTGGCAGCACCAAAGCCACAATATTCGACTGACCTTTTCTTAACGATTGGGCGGCTTTATTTGGACCTGTATAGCCTAATTTTTTGCACGATTCAAGAATATCAATGCGTTTATTTTTGGATAGTTGGTCAGGTCTATTGAATGCATTTGAAACGGTGGCATTTGATACCCCCAGTTCTTTAGCAACACTTTTAAGCGTCCAAACTTTCTTGTCAGTCATGTTTACCTTTTACCGTTATTTTAATAAAAACCAGCAATTATAGAGTTGCTGATTATTATACTACTGATTTTACTATATAAAAAACGCTGTATTAATATCTATTTAGCATTATATGTAATACATCATTGCTTACGACAAGTTCAACAGGTTATTTAAACTGATAGTACGAGAGCTATTATCTTCATTTATTTCAATATGTGCGACATTTTCTACTAAATCAACCATTAGCGTGATGCTCTGCTGCTCGTATTTCCAAGACATTTTTAATGTAGATTTTTCACTAACAATCGAAAATTCACCATTAAAAGCTGAACAATCATTACGTAATTTAATAAGTTCGATCATCGCTTTGGTAAACGGTTTCTTTAGCGCTGCTTCAATATTGGCACTATCAAGGTATGGACGGTTTATATCTCTGCCAACGTTCGAGTTTGATAATAATTCCATAGCATTCTTCTGAGCCAACAAACCTGCGTAATATACCTGCGGGATTCCTGGTGCAAAAAATTGAATAGCTCGGGCGACTAAATAGTCAAAATCACTTTGGCCAAGTGCATCGTAATAAGTACAATTTACTTGATATAAATCGACATTACTCGCGGCGGCTCCTGTTGCTTTTTGGCTTTCACCAGCGCTGTTAACATGAATAGTTTCCACGAGATTATCAATTTCATCATTATTAAGTAAGCCAGGTTTTCCATTCATAGGGCCCACATCAATGATACCAATGCCATCGTGTGTATCTAACACGGTAATACAATTTTTGGGTGAAATATTTAACCATTTTGTTAGTGCGGTAAAGTCTTTAGTAAAAATGCTATTTAACACTAAAGGCGGTAAAGCAAAGTCATAAACTCGATCAACGCGTTCTGCAATTTCAATTTGAGTTTGATAATAAGAGTGAATTTCTACCAGTGTTTCAATGCCTAAATCATTTGCTGCCTTACTTAGCTCATCAATGAACTCAAAGGTTTCATCTAGCATAAAGCAACTGGTTCCTGCTTTTTTAAGCGCATAACCTGCCGCATCTAAGCGGATCATTTTAATATTATTTTCAGAAAATGTTTTTAAAATACGATTTAAATATTCTTTACCTTTGTCTGATGTAATATCTATATCTATTTGATTATCAGTAAACGTTGTCCAAAAGTCGGCACTTTCATTATTAGGTAACGCAAAGTTGGTAAAGCAACTACCTGGTCTAGGGCGGTATATTTTGTCAGCATCACTTTTACTTAAGCCGTCAGGGAATACTTTATCTTTTGTTAAAAACAGATCCCAATACGGAGATTCTTTACCATACTGTAATACACTTTGAAATTCTTTAGACTTAGCCGACATATGATTAACGATAAGGTCGGCCATTAATTCATGTCCTTCACCTAATACTTTTATATCGTTCCAATTACCTAATCGGCTGTCAACTTGGGTGTGATCTATCGGGTCGAAACCTGCGTCACTACCGTCAATAGGGTAATAAAATGGTAATAAATGAATGCCAGAGAATAAATCTGCCAGTTGATCATTTAAAATATTGTTTAATGTTTTAGTATCTGAACCGGTTAACCTATCAATGTAGGTGATTAGCTGAACATTATTTTTCATAACTTTACCATTTAATTTCAAGTTGCATCTTAATCGATTAAGGCTTATGTTTATATACTATGCAACTTTAATCAAGAATAATTTTTACTTTTTAAGTTGTTAAGACGATAAGAATTGAATACGGTGTTAATTTTTTAGCTATTATTTTGCTAAAAGCCCTTTATTAAATAAATAGGATGTAGCGAGTCTATATGCATTTGCCTCTTTATTTGATAAAGCGCTTTAAATTTGTGGCTCAGTTAGCTTAAAAAACATCAACAAAAAAAATCAATCGTATTGCATGGTCAAATATACACACTACAAAACGTTAACTGTGTGGTTAACCTTTATTTAAAGTGTTGTTTAGTTTGGTGTTAAGGGTGTAGTTTGGGGGAATTATAATTATGAAAACAAGATTTAATACGGAGCCATTATCTTTTAAAGAAAAGGTAGGTTATGGCATGGGGGATATGGCTTCAAACTTCTATATGGGGTTCTTTGCGCTGTTCCTGCTTTATTATTACACGGATGTGTACGGTATTTCTGCTGCTGCTGCGGCAAGCATGTTATTGGTGACAAAAGTAATTGATGCCATTAGTGATCCTGCTATGGGCTTACTTGCAGATCGCACAACCACTAAGTGGGGCAAGTACCGACCTTACTTGCTTTGGATGGCAATTCCTTATGCATTGCTTGGTTACCTTTTATTTTTAGGTCCTGAATTTGGTGACACAGGTAAATTAATTTTTGCCTACGTATCTTATTCATTGGTCATGCTCGCTTATACCGCGATTAATGTTCCTTATTCAGGGCTCATGGCAGTTATTCATCCTGAATCAGGCGAGCGGACTAAAGCAGCACAATTTAGATTTATTTTTGCTTCAATAGGGTCGCTAGTGGTTGGAGCTTCCGCTAAACCTTTAGTTGAGTTTTTAGGTGGTGGTGATGAACTACTTGGTTTTCGCTTAACTATCATTTTATTTGCAGTGCTTTCCGTCGCCGTTTTTTGGTATACCTTTGCAGTTACTAGAGAAAGAGTAATGCCTAAAAAGCATGAGGCTAGTATCAAGGATGATCTGTCGACTTTACTGAAGAACAAGTCTTGGTTGATACTGGTTGGCACTGGGGTTTTTGTTGTTGTTGGCTTGGTTGCACGTTTTGCGTCAATCGCTTATTACACAAAATACTATATGAATGACGACGGAAGCAATGTGTTTTTGTGGATGGATCAAACCACATTTATTATTTCATGTGGTTTACTAGGCCAGCTATTTGGTGCCCTGATTACCCCTATGCTAGTCGCACGCTTTGAGAAACATAAATTAATGTTTGTTACTAATTTCTTCCATGCAATATTATTATTTTTTGGTTTTACAATCTCACCAGATAATGTCGCACTTACGACTATAGTTCACACGCTAGGGATTATTACCTTTGGTATTGCAATCACCTTATTATTCACCATGTATACCGATTGTGTGGAGTATGGAGAGTGGAAAACAGGTAACAATAGTGCAGGTTTAACGGTGTCAGCTTCTATGTTTTCATTGAAGTTTGGCTCTGCTGTAGGTGGTGCATTACCGGGTTTTATTCTTGCTGCATTTGGCTTTGTTGCTAATCAAACCCAAACACCTGAATCAATTGAAGGTATTCGTTATATGTTTAACATATTGCCCGCGGTATTCTTTTTTCTGGGAGCCGTGTTGATACTTTTCTATAAAATTGACCGTGCTCAATTAACACAAATTGAATGTGATTTAGCTGAGCGTCGTAGCTAAGCTAGCAAGGCTATGTAATATAAAGGGCAGAAGTGAAAATTTACTTATATCCTTTATTCGTTAACAGCTTAAGCAATCAATAAGCTGGTATAGGAGAAGAACTTTATAGGGATAAGCTCCCCAGGCATATACGGAGTTAAGTCGTATAGCTATTCAAAATTGATCTACAGCTAATAAACTAACAATAGCTGCTAGTTGCTCTATCTAAAAATCATCTTAGTTATCAATAAATAATAAAAATAAATAAATAAAATTTAAAAAGTGCTTGCAAAGTAATCATATTTTAAATAATAATCAAGCTTAATCGATTAAGTTGATTGCAGTATAAAACATAACTATTTTAATAATTAAAAACATACTATAAAAGCAACATGGGGTGACCAAATGCAACAGTTCACATATAAAAAATTACTATTGAGCACATTAACTTTAGCTATATGCTCAAGCTTAAGTGCCGCAGAAATAACCGATGAAGCCGCAGTAGAAAAAAAAGGCTTAGATTTTGAACGAATAGTTATAACGGGTGCTGCAGGTAAAGGCTCTACTGTTATGGCATCAAGTGTCTCGGTAAGTAGCTTGTCTGCTGATCAAATTGAAGTAACAACACCGAGAAGTTCAGCCGAAGCTTTTAGATCAATCCCTGGTATTCGCTCTGAATCGTCTGGTGGTGAAGGTAACGCAAATATTGCTGTACGTGGTCTTCCTGTGGCAGCTGGTGGCGCAAAATTCTTACAATTACAAGAAGATGGATTACCCATTTTACAATTTGGTGATATAGCTTTTGGTAATGCCGATATTTTCCTTAGACTCGATAGCACAATGTCATCAATCGAATCAATTCGTGGTGGTTCGGCTTCTACTCTCGCCACAAATGCTCCGGGCGGCATCATTAATATTATCAGTAAAACCGGTGAGTCTGATTCTGGTAGCATAGCAACAACCATTGGTTTAGATTACGATCATACCCGTACAGATTTTGAGTTTGGCGGCGAGCTAAACGACAGCACGTATTTCCATCTTGGTGGTTTCTATCGTCAAGGTGAAGGACCAAGAGAAGCGGGTTATACCGGTAATAAAGGCGGACAAATTAAAGCCAACATTACCAAAGAATTTGATAAAGGTTACGTGAGACTTTATTACAAGCATTTGGATGATAAAACCATTGCTTACTTACCCATGCCAGCCAGTTCAAATGGCAAGTCAGTGGGTAGTTTCGATCCTTCGTCTGATACGCCTCATTCAGCATATTTCACCTCAATATTAAGCACTGACGGTGATGGTAATCTTCGTCGTGCAGACATGCGTGATGGTATGAACCCAACGGTTGACTCTATTGGTTTAGAGGCTGTATTTGACTTAGGTAATGACTGGTCGATTGAAAACAGATTTAGAACGTCAAGCACGAAAGGTAGTTTTACCTCGCCATTTCCAGAAAGCATTCAAGATAGCCAAACGCTTGCTGATAGTTTAGCGGGTACAGGCGCGCAATTGACTTATGCTAATGGACCTCAACAAGGTAGTGCTTATACTGGCGCTAACTTAATGCGTATTCATACCTTTGATGTTGAAATGAGCAACTTAGATTTTATGGTTAACGACTTAAAAATCTTAAAAACTATTGGTGATACCAACATCACTTTTGGTTATTACAAGTCATTACAAAATATCGAGCAATCATGGCTTTGGAATTCTTACTTATCAGAAGTTAAAGGCGACAACGCAGCACTTGTTAATGTTGCAGCGGCTGACGGTACAAGCTTTTCTGATAGTGGTTTAATTGCTTATGGTGTTCCAGCGTGGGGCAATTGTTGTACACGTAACTACGACCTTCAATATGATGTAACAGCACCTTATATTGCCATTAACTCAGTTTTTGGTGATTTTACTATCGATGCAAGTGTTCGTCATGACAGCGGTGAAGCCACAGGTACATATGCTGGTGCAGTGCAATCTGAAATAGACATGAACAGAGATGGCGAGATATCAGTGCCTGAAATGAGCGTATCTTCAGTAAATAATAGTGCACCTTCTATTGTTAATTACGATTGGAGCTACACATCTTACTCAATTGGTGCTAACTACATTGTCAATGACGATTTAGCTGTTTTTGGCCGACTAAGCCATGGCGGTACCGCTAATGCTGACCGTTTAGCTTTTGGTAAAATTGCCGCTGATGGCTCAGTAGCCGATGAAGATGCTGTTGATGAAGTTGATCAGTTCGAAGCCGGCATTAAGTTTCGCCAAGATAAACTATCAGTATTTGCGACGGCTTTCTTTGCTGAAACACAAGAACAAAATTTTGAAGCAACAAGCCAAAAATTCTTTGACCGTGTATATGAATCATATGGTCTTGAGTTAGAAAGTGCTTACTACATCGGTAATTTTGACATTCGCGGTAACGTTACTTGGACTGATGCAGAAATTACCAAAGATGGCGTAAATGCAGCCTCAGTGGGAAATACACCAAGAAGACAAGCTGACTTTGTTTATTCACTAACTACCCGTTATAACTTTGAACAAGGCTCTGCGGGTCTTAGTTTAATAGGTACCTCAGAAGCTTATGCGCAAGATGGTGGTGATCAAAGTGCAGATGACATCCTTAAATTTGATGGCTACACGCAAGTAAATGCCTTCGCTCAATATTACCTTTCAGACACGTTTAGCATTGCTTTAAATGTTAATAACCTGTTTGACACTACAGGTATAACAGAAGCTGAAGAAGGTAACATTCCTGCGAATGATATTATCAGAGCAAGAACGATTAACGGCAGAACAAGTAGTATTACGCTTAAATACGACTTTTAATTTGTCATTAACAACGTAAGTAACAGTACAGTATGAACAAGCCCATTTTATATGGGCTTTTTTTCAAGGTGAATCTATGTTTTCTTTACTCAGTTATGGCGAAGTGTTGGTCGATTTTCTGCCAACGTCAGTCAATGACCCAAGTTATATTCCGTTAGCTGGAGGCGCGCCTGCCAATGTCGCAGTAGCCTATGCTAAGTTAGGTGGAACAGGATACTTTGCTGGAGGTATTAGCGAAGACAATTTTGGTAACATGCTCATGCAATCGCTAGAAAATGAAGGCGTTAATACCGATTTCGTTAAAAGAATAGAAGGCGCAAATACCGCATTAGTATTAGTTAGCTTAGACTCTCGTGGTGAGAGAACATTTAATTTCTATCGACATAATACTGCCGACATGCAATATGGCATATCTCAAGTTGATAAAATTAACTGGCAAAACATTGGTTTTTTTCATTTTTGTTCAAACACATTAACTAGCCAGCCAATGTATAGTGATACACTTTACGCGATAAGAAATGCTAAGAGAAATAACGTATTAATTAGCTTTGATGTAAATTTACGTCAACAGCTTTGGCATGACTTATCCCTATTGATGTCCCGAGTTGAAGCATGTATCGAAGCGAGCGATATAGTCAAATTGAGTAAAGACGAAGCCGAATACTTAGCAGAAATAAAGCAGGTTGATGTCAATTTTTATGTACAACAATTACTATTACTTGGCGCTAAACTTATTGTCATCACTGATGGTCCAAACCCTGTTCAAGTAACTTGCGCTAGTTTTTCAATAATGCTTACAGTACCTAAAATATCTCCCGTTGATACTACTGGAGCCGGTGATAGCTTTATTTCAGGATTTCTATTTTCACTCGCCAAATCTCTGGGAGAACATGAAAATATAAATTCATTATATGAAATTATTGAGCAACGTGAACACGTTTCTTCTGCGGTGTTATTTGGTGCTAACTGTGGTGCTTTTACCTGTCAGAAAAAAGGGGCCTTCACGGCATTACCACACTTAACTGATATCTAATATTCGACATAACTTATTGATACTTACCTAGGATCGACATGCAATCTAGAGAAAATCTTAATAGTTGGCAACAATTAACCAAACATGCGCAACTAATGAAAAATCAACAAATGAAGGACTTATTCGCCAAAGATAGCCAGCGATTTAGTAAATTTTCAATAAAACTGCCCTCTATACTATTAGATTATTCTAAAAATGCGATCACAGAAGAAACTATTACGCTATTAACCGATCTAGCCAAAGAGTGTGAAGTAGAAAAATGGCGTGAAAAAATGTTCAGCGGTGAACGTATCAACAAAACTGAAGATCGTGCTGTTTTGCATACAGCATTAAGGGATCATTCTAAAAGACCACTTTGGGTAGATGGCAAAAATATTTCAGAAGACATCGAAAAAACACTAGAACAAGTTAAAAAGTTTAGTGAAGATATTCGTCAAGGTTTATGGCGAGGATATTCGGGTAAGCGTATCACCGATATAGTAAATATTGGCGTTGGTGGTTCTAATTTGGGACCTCAAATGGTGACGGAGGCATTAAAAAGGTTTAGTGATAACTGCGTTAACGTCCATTATGTGTCGAATGTTGATGGTACTCAAATAGCTGAAGTACTACGGCCATTAAATCCAGAAAAAGTGCTATTTATTGTGTCGAGTAAAACATTTACTACGACAGAGACCATGTTAAACGCTAAAACAGCGATAAAGTGGCTAACGGCGTCTTCATTTGATCATTCCGTAATTGAAAAACATTTTATCGCCGTTACTGCCAATAAAGAAAACGCTATGAAATATGGCATATCTGCAGCAAACATCTTTGATATGTGGGATTGGGTGGGCGGACGATTTTCATTATGGTCTGCTATCGGCCTTCCTATTGCGATCAACCTTGGTTTTGATAATTTCAAAGCGCTATTAGATGGTGCTTATGAAATGGATTGCCATTTTTGTAATACACCAATAGAAAAGAATATTCCGGTAATATTAGCGTTATTAAGCCTATGGAATTGCACTTTTTTAGGTGCGCAATCCCAAGCTATTTTACCTTACGATCAATCCTTACACATGCTATCTGCTTATCTGCAACAAGCTGAGATGGAAAGTAATGGTAAATCGGTTAATTGGGATGGTGAAGCGATCACTTATCCAACCGTTCCTTCAATATGGGGAGAATTAGGTATTAATGGTCAACATGCTTTTTATCAATATTTACATCAAAGTAATAATATTGTTCCGGCCGACTTTATTGGTTCTGTAGAAAGTGTCACGCCTATTGAAGGGCACCATGAAGCACTTATGTCTAATTTTTTCGCGCAAACTCAAGCTTTAATGCTTGGTGTTAATGAACAACAAGTTAGGGACGATTTAATAGTAAAAGGACGCACACCTAGCTACATAGATAAAGTCGCACCACATAAAGTTCACAAAGGTAACCGGCCAACCAATACTTTATTAATGAATAAAATTTCGCCATTTACCCTTGGTAGTTTAATTGCTATTTACGAACATAAAATATTTGTTCAAGGCATTATTTTGCAAATATGCTCTTTTGACCAATGGGGAGTAGAACTGGGTAAAGGTTTAGCCAGTAGAGTTGAAAAAGAGCTTCATAATAACTCTATTGCCTCCACTCACGATAGCTCTACCTATAATCTTATGATGCATTATGAAGAAGTAAAAAATCGCACCAAATAGAAAAACATCTAAGTTCTGTTGATCTTTCGCGGTTAAATTTCGTTCGAGATAAAAGCGTTTTAATCGCGTCGGATAGTATGCAGCCTAGTCACTCTAAGCAAATACTACTCAACAAAGAGTAAAACGTTTTTAGCCGAAACCTTCGGACAGCGTTTGTTGGCTATTTTTACAGCGTTATCGCCTTTTTTATGTGGAATAACCACATTACAAAGGCTCTGTCTTTTATAAATCCCCAGCAAACGAATGTAAACTAATCTCGAAAGATCAACAGACCCTATTATTACCCAAAACAGTTTTTGCTTTAGATACAGAAGTCTTATGAATAAACACCCTTACTACTCGATATATATAGAAAATGGAGCACGAATTATTTTAACACCGTGTCCAGGAACAAAAAGCGTTGAGTTAAACGAATCGCTAAAAGACCTGAAACAGGCAGGTACAACAGTATTGTTGACACTGATGTCTGATGAAGAGATGACAGAAAATCAAATAGAGTTCATTCCTCAATTGTGCAAACAGCAACAAATTACTTGGTTACAGTTACCTATAGTCGATGATGATGTGCCAAATAAAGTATTTGAAAATAAATGGAAGCAATATCAAGCACTCATATTAGCCACGATTATCAATGGAGGCTGTCTAACAATTCACTGCAAAGGTGGTAAAGGAAGGACCGGATTAGTCGCGGCAATGATTTTAACTTGCTACGGCTGGCCAATTGAAAAGGTAATTAGCTGTATTCAAAATGTTCGGCCTGAAGCCTTAAAAGTCAAAGAACAATTAGCTTATCTCCGATATTTCTCAGAACAGAAAGAATGGAACCTTTATAAAAGCTGATTCATTCGATCATTATTTTAATCTCTGTGGGTTTAATTCCTCGCCGCTTACGGCGTAAGGAATTTACATTCACTAATTAGGATACCCCTCTTCGCATAGCTAATTAGAGCCTAAGCGAAGCTTGTTATAAACTCTATCTTCAAACAATATAACATTTTGCTTCGACCATGCTTCATCTGTGGGCGTTAGTCGGGGAGTGATAATCCCCTTAATTTTTTTGCGAAGTTTATTATATGAAATTACCACATACAAAGATCAACAGACCTCAATATAGGATAAATAATATGGAAAGTTTCACTTGGAACTTCGGGGTCAGGTTCTTTGCAATGTCGGATCAAACGACAAAATCATTAGGTCGGATTGAGGCTCTGAACTGTCGTTAGTAACTCAAGAGCTTAGGTCAGCTATTGGCTAGGAGCCGAAGTACCAATTTAGCCACTCGAAGCTTCCGCTTAGCGCATGTAGGGGTTAAATAAATGGTTTATTCTTCTTGAACTATAATAAACTTATGTGTGTCTCTATTTTATAATAGTCACCATAAATGAGTAATATGGCGACTTTTCAAGTTTTATTTAAAGTATTTGTCTGACAGAAAGCCTCATGTAATTGTTTGACTTAAGCTTCTTTGATATTTCATTTAGTTGCTGTCAGTATAGTTACTTATTCAATTCAATGCATGGTACTTTCTTGCCATAAACCCTGCTTATCTACAGGCAATTCTTCTTTAGTCATAAATACTCGTATCTTGAGAATTTCACCATCTTTTCTCGAACATTCACAAACCATAAGGCCTAAGGTATCCATTGACGCTGTTTCCCAGTTCATAAAACTGCCATGTGACTTTCTCTTTCGCGTTAACCGTTTATCATCTGCTCGTAGTTTTATCATTTGCAGAGCAAATTCAAAACTCATATCACAAATCTTAGCAAGGCGATGAATTCGAGTGTAATAAGCTTTATGTTTCCTGAGCATTCTTTTCATATTTATTATTCTTTTATCTTATTAAATGCTTAATAATTAACTAGTTAGGATCATGAGAACTGCTTAAGTTTTTCAGCCAATACATTATCTTCAACATGAAAAAGTTCAGGGCATGGCTGTTGAAGGTTGATGGCATTTATTAGTAACTGTCCCAGCCGTAATTCAGGGTATTTAGCCTGCACATTGGCAATACTTTCTAGCAGGTGATTGGCATCATCAAGGTTACTATCAGCCAAAGCAGAATCTCTCGAACTCTCATCATCAATATTTGTATTGATAGCTATGCTGGATAACATGCCACTCGCAGTTTGTTCTTCGTCACAAGTAAACTTGGATTTAAAACTTAACCGGTGAGGCATAAAATCATCATCCGCTAAGGGCGCTTCTTCAAAAAAACTGTTCCAATCTTTTTTCTCATAAACACAAATCAGGTCGGCAAGTTGATGAAGCTCATTACCTTCAGCTGATTCATACTGCGCATCCCAAAGTTGTTCTACACGTTTCAGTGCAACCGTTAACTCATTATTATTGGTGATTTTATTTTTCAATAATAACTCCTGTGCTGCCAACCTTAAGTCGCAGTTATCTTTTAGCTGACCTGCTTTAGTCTTTGATTGGCAAATTACATCAAAAATATTGCTATATTCAAGCTGTTCTTTATCACTACTTTCACTGTATTCAGTAGGAGCATTGCTTTCATCCGTTACCCTGAGAGTGTCGCCACACATATCCGCAAAACATTGTTGGCATAAATCGATTTCAATCTGTTTACCATCGCCATGAATCGAGCTATAGCCGCAATGATGCGCTATTGAAATAAACTCATGAAACTCATAGTCCCCGTCAGCACTTGCTTGTAACCCACAACCATCACAAACCACAGCTGTTAGTTCTTGCGTAGTGACCGTTTTAAACGTTCTCATCACTGCTCCTATTGATTATTGTTAATATTCCCCATGATTAATGGCATTAAGTTTATTAACTATTTATTTTTTTTGACCCAATCGGTTTTGCCAAAACTGCTCTGAAACGCCCGTGACCTCTGCAAGCTTATTAATTAAATATTGAGTGATTGCTAATTCATCCTCTCTAAACAGATGAAATTCTTTTGCAGTCAAACCGAGCATTTCTTGAGCTTGCTTATCGGATAGTTGATGAGTTCTTTGCCAACGAATAAACAAACTAGAAAAATAAATACTTCGGGAGCCCTTAGCTGCTTGTGGTAAATCCTCATCTAATTTTAGTGTATAGCAATAAATACTATGCCCTTGTCCAATGCGAAGTGACTTTCCATCGGGTTTTAAATACAGCAGCTCCTGAGTAATCATCTCTCGGGCGCAATTTTTTATTTCTGCCACATATTGTTCAATAGGAGCACAATTTATATTGCCCATACCACCATTAACAATGATGTATAGTTGGCTTTCATCTATTGTATCAACACCGACATGTAACCAATCAGGATGGTTGGGTCGCTCTAATCGAGCCTTAAATTTTTCGACCGTTAACATAACTACCTCAATTCACTCAGCCCCAAAGCGATAGACTCTTGTTGAAATCGACCAAATATATTAACGACTTTTTCATATGAGCTTGTTAAAAAATGTTCTTCAACAATATCACTAGTTTCGTCAAATATTTGATGATCATTAACAGTATCAAATCCATTAAGCTTTAATTTTGCTTTAGAGCTAACGTCCGATACCTTACCGAATATAATAGTACCTGAAGTCTCACCATCTACATCCTCTTCAACACTAGCTTTCATCTTTTCAAACTTAACTACATCAGCTTCAAATGGTACATCTTGCTTAACTCGATACGCATACTCCAAGAGCTTAGGTTCAGCCGGCATATACATAACCGCTTCTTGATTCTTTGAGCCAGTCATTCTGAGTATTCTCCCCAATATCTGTCTAAAGTGCATTTCAGTTTTGATATTGGTGAGGTGGCAACAAACCTGTAATCGAGGGATATTAGTTCCCTCACTTATCATCCCTACTGAAATGACCCATTTAGTTTGTGCATATCTAAACTGTTGAATAATATTGGTTGGCTCATTTTCTCTGTAAGTAACTACAACGGCATCTTCGTTAAAGCAGACTTTCATTAACATTGAAATCTGTTTTGCATGCTCAACAGATGACGCAACAATTAATCCTGCGGCGTCAGCGTTTTTAGCTCTAATCGCACTTAGTTTTTTCTGTGCAGACGAAATTACGTATTTAATAACTTTTTCATTTTCAATAATATCCTGATACGGAATGATTGATTGCGATAATAAACACTTAAAGCTAGTAAACGTTTTCGTCTCATCGTCATCAACAACAGAAATATTATTATTATCTACAGCAATTATCTGCGGTATACGGCAAACATCATCTTGAATAGCCTCAGCAAGCCCATAAACGTAATCACATGATATTTTGTTGCTAGGATGCATATAGTTTGAAAGAACGATAGGAGCAGCATCTGAGCGCCAGGGTGTACCTGTTAACGCCAATGTATATTTAGCTTTATCTTGAATGTTTAATATTATTTGTTCTCCCCATGCATTCGCATTATCAATATTAGAACCCGCACAATGGTGGATCTCATCAAAGATCACGAATACTCGATACCTATGGAATAGCTGCCAAAAATTATTATCGAGATACTGTAAGTTTTGGTAGGTAAGAGAATGTCCTTTAGCCCCAAGTAAACCATCGAATCGTTCATTAATTCTCAACTGCAAACTTTGACTGAAATCTTGAGAAACAATGGAAGAAGGTGAAAAACAAATAATTAAATCAATCAGGCTGTTTTTTAATAACTGATCAGCTAATTCAGATGCCATCAAAGTTTTACCGGCACCAGGTGTTGCTAAGGCTAAAAAGTGGCTATTGCCACTCAGATATTGGTTCATTGCTAAATCGACACATTCTGTTTGCCACTTTCTTAGTTTCATTTTTTCTCTATCTTTTTATTTTCATTAATCAGGTTTTCTACCGCTTTTATTTTTCCAAGTAATCTAGAGTTATGTTCTCGAGCACTATTATATTGAGGTTGCAAAAGCTCATGTAGGTTAGGAAAGTCATTGAAAAGCTGTTTATATTCACCTGACTCTCCATAACTAATCAGTAATTCGCTTTTATATTGATTCAAACGATCTAATAGAATTTTTTGAATGTTTTTTGATGGCAGATGTACTGTATCATTTGTATTTTCCTCATTGGTCTCTTTGCAAGTAATTGCATTTACATTAAAGAGTTCTGTTTTAATGAAAGTAGCAATTTCTTTCTTCTTTGAAACTGTTTTTCTCAGCCATCTCTTTTTTAATAACTTAACTATCTCCGCATAAACAAACCGACGGGCGAAACTAGGATCTAAGTTTTTATCAGGGTGCAGGGTAATATATGCTGCTCTTAACTCTACTGCCGAAAAATGGTCAAAGTTAGGTGCTGAAATTATTTGGCCCAGCAATCTGTTTAGTTTCATTTTGTATCCAAGGGAGGTATTAAAGTAAAGTTATTGAAGCTTCAGGTTTTAGATATTTCAGTATATCACTAAAATACCGATTATATTCGGTGGAGTTACTAACTTCAACTCTAGATAGTTTGTCTTCTCTTTGGAGGAGATTAATGGAAAGTAAAAAATTAGCTATCGAGTTTGGTAATAAAGTAAGAAACAAGCGCAAATCCCTTGGAATTACTCAAGAGAATTTAGCGCTTCGTTGTAAATTTGATCGTACTTATGGTGGAATAATTGAGCGAGGCGAAGTTAATATTACACTTGAAAAAGTTTACCGACTTGCAGCTGTTTTAGAGTGTGATGTAAAAGAATTGCTCCCATGATATTTGGCATTCTATGTCTTTTAATAGTCAACATCCTTTATCGTATACACAAAAAATTATTGCTAACCATTCAATTGCACTCAAAAGTACCACTTTAAAAACGACAGGAATTCGCTATCAAGTTGACATTGTGTGTAAATATGAATTGCTAACTTTTGCCACGAAGTCATTAGGATTCGATGGCTATCACTTTAAAACAGCATCCATATACGGGAAAAAGAAGCAATATCCCTGAAATCATTCTTGTTAAGGGGGCAGAAAGAGCGACTTCAGAAATAGAGGACATCCTAAGCCTTGAAGCATTGTTGCAAATGAAAATGCAAAGCATACTTAGGAGTCGTATGTACAGGTAGGAGCATTTCAGCTTAAACTCATTTAAAATAGTATTCCTGCAAAGCTAGTTACTATTAATAATGCAAGCTTCAAATACTCTCCAGTCGCAATATTTGCAACAGATGAAAGCCTCCCAAATATTAAAACTTTGCAGTTTAGCGGTCTGTCCCCTTTCAAAATGTATGAACAAAAAACAGAAAAGAAAGTTGGCTATATCATCTAATAGGGTAGCCAGAGGTATCTAGCCTCCAGACCACCGTACATATGATTCCACACAGGCCGTTTATTCTAGATAAACGAATTGACCTTACTTGATCACCATATCTTTAAACGGTAAAGACATTTTTTGTCGGATAGTTAAGCTGTGACATGGTCAACTAAATTCAGACACCCTAGTTAAGCAACCATTTTTAAATCCACATTCATTAACTCAAAATTATTAGGACTGTGGTAATCCAAGTAAGAATGAAGTCGATAGCTGTTGTACCACATCGTTATGTAATTCAATATATCTTGCTGTGCCTCTGAGCGCGTTTGGTAACTTTTCCAATGTACTCGTTCTTGCTTTAAGCTTCCGAAGAAGCTTTCGGCTACCGCATTATCCCAACAGCAGCCTTTTTTGCTCATACTACCAACCAACCCGTGAGACGTTAATAATCGACGATATTCATCACTGGCATACTGAACTCCCTGATCTGAATGAACGATCAGACCAGCTTTTAGGCTGTCGCTGCCATAACGCCATCGTTAATGCATCACAAACAAGCTTAGCTTTCATTCTAGAGCCCATGCTCCAACCAACAACCTTGCGAGAATATAAATCAATTACAACGGCAAGGTATAGCCAACCTTCGGATGTCCAAACGTAGGTGATGTCCTGAACCCACCCTTGATTAGGCTTTTCTAGGTTGAAATTCTGTTCAAGTTTATTTTCATATACAGGCTTTTTATGTTTACTGTTCGTGGTCGCCTTGTACTTTTTTTTGTAACGAACCCAAACATCAGCTTCCTTCATCAACTGAGCAGCTTTTCTTCGACTCACAGGAAAGCTAAGCGCGTTCAATACCTTTTGCATGCGACGAGAGCCATACGTATTGTCACTATACTCAGCCGCACTTCTAATCCATTCAAGCATTTCTTCATGCTCAGGATCTACAACATTATCTTGATTCCGTTTTTGATAACTGTAGTAATTACTGCTGGTTACCCCCAGCAACGGACACATTACCGCCACTGGCCAGGTCTTCTTATATTGGGTGATAAACGAATATATTACTTCGTTTCGTTTGCAAAGAAGACCGTCGCTTTTTTTAATATATCGCGCTCCATTTTAAGGCGCTTATTTTCTTCTCGTAATTGACGAAGCTCTAACTGTTCAGGGGTTAACTTGCCATTACCACGAAAAGCTTGACCATCATCACTTTCTGATTCTTTGATCCAGCGACCAAGCATATTAGGGTTAAGTCCCAAATTTCTTGCTGCTTCTGCTTGGTTGTAACCTTGCTCTTTGACTAAAGCAATGGCATCTAATTTAAATTCTTTTGAATATTTTTTACGTTTTGTCATTTTCGATCTCCAGTTAAGTTCATTATCTCTTAACTGGGGTAGTCGAATCTATTAAACCACGTCACTGAGCCGTCCGAGACAACTAGAGACCGTATTGCTAGCACGTACCTGTACATGGATGATGTTTACAAGCGATATATATATTAATCATATGTTCATATATTATAGGTGTTTAGTGACTCTTTAAGCATATAAAGGAATATAGCATGACTACTATTGTTGAATTGAACGTGAATAATTATCGCGGGATAAAAAAGCTAAACTTAGTTCTTGAACATGATAAACGATTGGTATGTATTATAGGGCGTGGCGATAGTGGTAAGACAACAATTCTTGAAGCTATTTCATCCGTACTTTCTCCTAATTGGAATCTAACCTTTTCAGATGAAGACTTTTACATTAGTGATTTAACTAATAATATTGAAATAACTCTATCTATGATCGGTTTTCCAGATAAATATTTAGCCGATAATAGTTACGGTTTATATGTCAGAGCCTTAGATTTAGAAACAGGAAAACTCGAAGATGATGTGACCTTACCTGAGGAGGAGGGGTTTCTGCCCGCACTTACTATAAAGCTGACGGTTGATTCTTCACTAGAACCTCATTGGGTAGTCACTTGCAATAGAGAGATCGAAGATAAGCCTATTTCTGCGAAAGATAGAGCTAATCTAAATTGCTTTTTGATATCTGACTATATCGATAGACACTTTTCTTGGAAGCGGGGTAATCCGTTGAATGCCATATTAAACCTTAGTAAAATTGAAGGTAAAGTTGAAGATGGTATTGATAACAATATAGTAATTGAACAACTCCGTAAGGCTAAAGCTGAGATAGATAAAAATAATTTTAGCGAGTTAGATGACGCCACTAAACGCATTATTGAGCAAGCTGAACTTCTCGGTATTGATGCATCCAATATTAGAACTACATTAGATTCAAAAGACCTACTGATTAAGAGTGGGATGATAGCTCTACACGACGAATCAGTGCCGTATAGACTTAAAGGTAAAGGCTCAAAGCGACTAACATCTATAGCGATTCAATCGATATTGGTTCGAGAGGGTGGAATCATGCTAATCGACGAAATCGAACAGGGGTTGGAGCCAGACAGAGTAAAACAGGCTGTGAGAGCTTTAAGTGCACATGGTGCAGGTCAAATATTCCTCACCACACATTCAAGAGAAGTAATCACTGAACTAGGTTCTCAACCTCTATTACTTGTTCTACGGAATGAACAGGATGACAGTGTCGTTGCGCGTTTCTTTTCAGAGCGTGAAATCAATTTGCAGAAAACAGTCAGAGCATGTCCAGAGGCGTTCTTCGCTAAGAAAGTCATTGTATGTGAAGGAGCAACGGAAATTGGTATCTGTAGAGCTATAGATAAATGGCGAGGGAGTAAAGGGCAAAAGTATATGGCGCTGTTAGATTGCGCTTATGTAGATGGTACAGGAAGTACGATAGATGTAAGAGTAGATGAGATTGAGCTGTCTGGTATTAAAACTGCAATATTCTGTGATTCTGATTTAAGTAAAATTAATAATAAAAAACCAGACTGGAAATTGAGAGATATTAGTGTGTTTGATTGCGAGGAAGATCTGTGTATTGAACAGCAAATATTTAAAGATTTGCCATGGGAAGGTGTTTTAGAACTTCTCAACTATGCTTCGAATCAGGCACCCAGTTCATTCAATAATGTATTCTCAGAGCAAAAACATGTTGAAATTGATTCATGGGAGAATACCATGGAATTAAGAGAAACGATCATGTCTAAGTTTACTCCTAAAGCTGGTGAAGTAAAAAGAGACTGGTTTAAACAACAGCATCATGGTGAAAAGATTGGAGAAGTGATTTTCAAAAATTTTGACAAGCTTTGTATTGAAAGTTCACTTTATAAAGCAATCAACGGAATTTCCGAGTGGATAGGCTCATAAGACATTATGGATTACAAATCATTTGTAGAAAAGGAAAGGTCTTTGCTCATTGCTCCTGCGGGGTATGGCAAAACACATACGATTGCAGAGTGTTTAAAGTATACCGAAGGTAGACAGCTGATTTTAACTCACACTCATGCTGGTGTAGCTTCTATCAAACAAAAGCTAACAGACATGAAGATAAGTTCTGGTCTTTATTCTGTCGAAACCATAAGTAGCTTTTGCCGAAAATATGTACATTCATTTTGGCCTAATGACGAAATACCACCGCAGGGAGTGAATAGTAAATTAGACCAATGTTACCACTCTTTCATCGTTGATAAAGCCAGTTATATTGTTGGCCTTAGCTTAGTTCAGAAAGTTATTAGGTCATCTTATCAAGGGCTTTTCGTTGATGAATATCAGGATTGTTCCCTAGCTCAACATTTGGTGATTCTTTCCCTCTCAAAGTGTATGCCTACTAGATTATTAGGAGATCCTCTACAGGGAATTTTCGACTTTAAAGATACACTTGCATATTCTCATGCATCGCGATCACCTAATACCATCTAAGCCGATCACTTAATACTATCCATCGCGATCACTCAATACCATCGATGCAGATCACTTTTTGGTCAAAATGGTATTGAGTGATCGGCTTGAATGGTATCGTTCAATTTATACTCATTTTTGTCTATCCAGTAGGTGTTTCTAACCGTTATTCTTTTCATTTTTGATGATGAGAATAACCATGCCAACGGCACCTATTTCAATGCGTAAACTTAAAGAGATTTTAAGACTAAAAATACGACTGTAAACTCAGTCATCGAAAGATAGCAAACAGCTTATCTATTTCACCTTCAATTGTTTCTAAATATGCCTGTAAATCAGCAGAGTTAGGTATCACTTGCTGGCCGCTTGATGAAAAATGGGATGATCATTCTCTGCAACGAGCATTCTTCAAAACAAAGCCCCGACTAAAAGGCTTTAGTATTCCTGACTGGTTGTTAGTTCAGCAGGAGCTGCGACCCAAAACCATGACGCTATTGCTGCTTTGGCAAGAATACAAAGAGCGACACGAGGAAGGATTTTACAGTTACACCCACTTCTGCCGACAGTACAAGGCATGGCTTAAATGTCAAAAACCGTCCATGCGACAAAACCATAAAGCAGGTGAAAAACTGTTTGTTGATTACTGCGGCCCAACTATGAATATTGTTGATGCTAGTACAGGTGAATACCGTACAGCTCAAGTGTTTGTCGCAGTTATGGGCGCATCTAATTATACGTATGCGGAGGCAACGTATAGCCAAAAGCTAGAAGATTGGGTGATGAGTCATGCTCGCTGTTTTGAGTTTCTTGGTGGTGTGCCAGAGCTGGTAATCCCTGACAACTTAAAAAGTGCGGTAACTAAACCTTGTCGATATGAGCCTGATTTAAATCCAACCTACCAACAATTGGCGACACATTATGATACGGTCATTGTGCCTGCTAGACCTTATAAGCCCAAGGATAAAGCCAAAGCAGAAGTGGGTGTGCAAATTGTCGAACGCTGGATAATGGCACGGCTTCGCAATGAAAGCTTCTTTAGCTTGCGCCAATTAAACCTAAAGATACAAAAACTGCTTGTCGACTTAAACCAGCGGAAAATGAAGAAGCACCCTGGTTCAAGGCTCAGTCAGTTTGAATCCATTGATAAACCTGCTCTCAAACCACTACCCACACAGGCTTACAGTTACACCTTAGTCAAACAAGTAAGCGTGCATATTGATTATCATGTCGAAGTTGAAAAACACTACTACTCAGTACCTCATACCTTGATCAAACAAAAGCTTGAAGCCCATGCCACAGGTCAACTGGTGACACTTTACCATCAGGGTGTTCAAGTAGCCGTTCACCCAAGATCACACCGAGAAGGTGCACACACCACGCTTGATCTACATATGCCAATAGCTCATCAAAAGCAGCAGCAATGGTCACCACAACGGTTCGAACGTTGGGCAGCTAAGTTCGGTGGTTCAACGGAGCAGTTTGTTATGCAATTGATGCAAGCTAAAAAGCATCCAGAGCAAAGCTACCGTGCTTGTATGGGGTTATTAAGCCTAGGTAAGAAGTTTACTGACCAACGTCTTGAAGCAGCCTGTCATCGCGCATTAGCCACAGGTGTTACTCGCGTAAAACAAGTAAAAAACATTTTAGAAAAGGGCTTGGATAAGCAACCCTTGCCACAAGCTCAAGGTGATTTACTACAAGATATTGATCATAAAAATATCCGCGGCAACAACTATTACCATTAATCAAAACTAACAAACCAAAGGAAATCTTATGCAAAATATCAATCAACAAGTCAATAACCAGTTAAGTAACTTAAAGCTAAGCGGTATACGTGATGCACTATTGCAGCAATATGAGCAACCCAATCTCTACGTTGAACAAAGCTTCGAAGAGCGACTAAGCTTATTGCTTGACCATGAAATAACTCAGCGTGATCAGCGTAAAATTGACCGCCTAACTCGACAAGCAAAGTTCAGAGTTGGCGGTACGCTTGCTCAACTCAACTATGGCGCAGCACGACAACTAGATAAAACTCAGATCCGTTCATTAGCACAAGGTGAATGGCTACGCCTTCACCAAAACATTTTGATCACGGGAGCAACGGGGTGTGGCAAAACTTACCTCGCTTGTGCTCTTGGTCAAAACCACTGCCAACAAGGGAGTAGCGTTTATTATTTTAGGCTTAAAGAGCTATTAGAAAAGATGTTCTTAGCGCAAGCCGATGGTAGTTATCGAAAACTGATCAACAAGCTTAGCTCTGCCAATTTACTGATCCTAGATGATTGGGGATTAGAGCCATTAACAGCTCAACAACGCAGTGATTTACTGGAATTAATTGATGCGAGATATGACACAAAATCGACCTTAATTGCCAGCCAATTACCGATAGAAAATTGGTATGAAATGATCGGAGAATCGACACATGCTGATGCGATCCTAGATCGGCTTGTTCACGGAGCAATAAAGTTGGAATTAAAAGGCGAATCGATGCGAAAAAAACTAAATTCCTTGACTGATGGCGATCACTCAAGTTAGATTTTACTAAGGTCTACTGGCAGACAAAAAAGTGATCGGCTTGAATAGTATTGACCGATCGGCTTCATGATATTACGCAACACTGGTTGATTTTGATAAAGACCTATCTAATTTTGAACTTGCTGCGGAACTTGATATTCCATTTCGATGGCGAAAAAAGGGAAATAATTATGCTTTAGGCGACATAATTAAAAGTTTTAGAGAGCCTCTGTCCAAGTCCGAAGCCATCACTTGTGAAATGAATACAAAGGCTGCTTTTTATGTAATCAAAGTTAAAGACGGTGATTTAAATAGGAAAGATAGCAACTATAGAGAGCGACTTTCTAATTTAATCGCGAATAAGAATTCAAATCCTGATTTCGACAATCTACTAATAATTACCCCTGAATACATAGAGGAAGTAAATGGAAAAATGGTAAAGAAGGGAGGCATCAAAGATAGACTTGATATCCTTAGTAAAGTTGACTTTACAAAGTCCGTAAATTTACTCGAAGCCATTGATGACAAGACTTTCTATAGTTTAGCTATAGAAATAGATAGTTTTATATCATCTGTAAAACGTTCACCGAAGCCTTTGAAGAAAATATTCAATATATTGTGTGGCCTTTTTTACAAAACTAGCCCTACCAACAATAAGAATAAAGGGCTTAGTGATTGGTTTAGTGTGAAGCCTTCTTCGATTAAGGAGGACTTCAATATCAAAAACAAACAGGGTGCAGAGAAAGAACTATCTTCCAAATTAACTACTATAATATCAACGCTATTGGATAATCCTAGTTCTGAATCTTTCTATAATTTAATCCAGTTCCTTCGATATGATCTGCGCTTAAGATCTTCAAGACGTAGGGAGTTAGTGAACAGCATAACTAAGTCGTTGAAGGATTCTTATCGGCAAGATATTTCTGTACACGAATCGATGCTGGCACATAAAAACTTGATGCGTAGGGTCGGCAGGAAAACTGAAGGAAAATGTATAGGCACAACCCTTCTTACGAAGGGATTAGAGTTTGATACTGTCGCAATTCTTGATGCTCATAAGTTCGATTGTCCCAAAAATTTCTATGTAGCTTTGACACGGTGTTGTAAGAACTTAGTGATTTTCACTAGCTCCAATGTCTTATTTGACAAGTAAAAAAAGTAGCGTGTTTTTATGAAATACAATGACAAAAATTCTGATCGCCAATTATTGAGGCTTGCTCTTACTTTTTCTAACCCCGCCCCTACAATGCAAGGTAAATACTTTAATCCTTTTCGTCCAGGAGCTAGTTACAAATGAGTGCACAATTAATTTTTTATGGTCATTCAACTACAGGCACATCTTGCTACGCAAGAACCCAGAATAAGATGTGGATAACGCTTCGCGTTAACACACAACTTATCTCCGCTTGTACACGTAGTCACTCCCCAATGTAACAAATTTTATTTTTATCTTTATCTTTTTAAAAGCTCAACAAGATAACTATTACGCCGATGTGAATGACTTGGTGCCTCAGTGATTGCTCTAAAATCATCTTCTGAGCCAACGATATGGATTTCACTTTCAGCCCTAGTGATAGCCGTATATAACCATGCTCTGTCTACAATGCGTCCTTTTTGTAGCGCAATGATAATGCGTGGAAACTGAGAGCCTTGTGCTTTGTGGAGCGTTATCGCATAACCCAGCTCCATACAATCAAGCACGGCTTGAGTAACTTCAATCTTATCTCCGGTATCGAGTGTCACTTCACCATAAGCCTCTCCAGATGACTCAACACTTGTGAGTGTACCAAGCGAGCCGTTCTGAATGCCTTTATCATAGTGATTCTGCGTAAATAAAATAGTGTCATTAAGGCGCAGATTTTGAAATAATTTTTCACCATTCATTTCAAACTCAAGCCTGCTGCCACTGTGATTAACAGCCTCTTGAGTGAGCTTATTGATTTCAGCAACCAGTGCTTTGGTTGGTGCCATAATTCGGCTATTTCCAGGAGATTGTTGATACAATTCACAGCAAACTTGAGATATCTCTTTCTTATTTGTTTCGTGGAAATGAATTGCGCCAGTAGTGAGTTGCTCTGGTACTTTTCCTTGATTAATTAGTTTCGAATACTCAGGGATACCCGTAGAGCCTTCCTGACGTTTCACGATGTCGAGCATTGTGTTTGAAATAGCTTTAGATGCAACAATATCCGCTAGCACTTTACCGCAGCCAATTGGTGGAAGCTGGTCGGGGTCACCAGTAAAGATAATTCGCACTGAGGGGTGAATGTGATTTACCAGGCGGTACATGATCGGTAAATCAATCATGCTAGCTTCATCAATAACGAGCAGATGTTTTTGTTTATCTGAATCAATCGGTTCATTTCTCAGTAACTTGGCAATTGTTAAAGTGATAAAACCAATTGACTCATGCAAGCGCATTGCCGCACGACCACTTAAGGCTACTGCATGTATTTCGAACCCCATTGAATTATAGGCACGCAATGCTGTTCTAAGCACTGTCGTTTTTCCTGTGCCAGCGCCACCTGTAATACAGCTTACTGCGTTATCTAGGCATGTAGTGACCGCCTCGACTTGCTTCTTTGTTAGTTCATAAGGTAATTCACCAACCGCAGAGCAATATGCAGAATTTGCATATTCGTCATACAAGTTATTTTGACTGGCAAGCGCCTTGAGTCGTTTGGCAACGACATTTTCCATCAATAGTTGAGCCGTTGGATGGTAGGTGCCAGTTGCGTAGTTTAATAGATACTGGGCTTTGTCATATCCAGCTTTAAAGGCTTTAGCGATAAGTTCTTTGTCTTTGAGTAACTTGGTTAAATAAGTCCGTAAATCAGCTTGTATCGTGTAGGTATGGCCTTTCTCAATCTCTTTGCGTATTGCTATTTCAAGCGCTGCGCTCAATCGTCTGTCATCATTTGTTGTAACCTCAAGTTGTGCTTGAGAAAGAGCGTCCACCTCTGTAAAACTCATGCCGAAACCAATTAGCACATAAGGATTCTGTTTAATTGCTTCAATGGATTGCTCAGTGTGATACTTCAGCAAACGCTGCTGAACACTGGCAGGTATCTTGTGTTCAGACATCCAATTGCAGTAAGCTAGATTCTTGTATTTAGCATAGCCCTCAAACAATGCGATAATGGAATCTTCGCTCAGAACGGTTCTAAGTTTCGCTCTTGACTCTGGTGTGTCTTTTCTTAAGGTTGCATGAAAACTCTTACCTAAAAGCTCCCAGAGTGCCCTCGCTTTACTTTCACCAATACCTTTAAAGGCACTTTCTCTGGTGATGAATCGGATTAGCTGTTCACCTGTTTCTGGTAAAGTACATTCAACATGCTCAGGTGACTCGTAGGTATGCTGCTGCATCACGTAATCGCCTATGTCCACACTTCCGACTTTTCGACTTCCTTTGACTGACCAATACTGTCCGATAGTAGGTTGTACAGGCAATGTATTAGGGTCTGTCTTTATAGTGACATAATATTTACCGCTGTTGGATCTGTAAGAGCTTTTCTTTAGCGGTGTACCGCTGAATATCACCATCTTTGATGAGGTATAGGGGATACTGGTGACGCGTAATTGGTCTTCGTGTAAGGCGGCATTCATCGTGGCATGAATCCCATTTCTGACAAGGTTTCTGACAATTCACCAAAGCGCTCAAGTTTACCTTCAAGCTCTTTCACTTTGGTTTTTAATTCAATGTTTTCAGCCTCCAGTGCTGATAAGCGTTTTGAATCAAGTGACTTGCGATTCGACGTATTATCGTATTGCTTTGGCTTGTCTGCTTCTTTTTTTGCGGTGACGGTCAGTGGTGGCAGCACACCTTTGTTGCGCAGGTTATCTTCTAATTGTTGTAAGGATTCTCGTAACTCAGGATTTTGATTTAACGCTGACTTACCACAGCCTACGGCTTTAGCCACTTCAATACGATTTAGCTTGCCTCTGAAAGCAATTTGTTTAAAGTCATCATCCTGTTGAGTTGCTACCCAAGACTGAAACGCATCGAGGTTTTGCTGAGCTTTTTGTTGACCATTAGCCATGTTTTTTTCGCCTCGCAATTGCGCCTATTAGAGGGCTCGATTCTTCAAACATTGTTGGATCTATATTTTCTCTTCTAGCCACTACAGCGGCATAAGCAAGCCTTTCTCTTTCACGACTTAGTTGCTCTTTAAGTAGGCATACTTCTTCTTTTAACTTTTTAATCTCCGCATCTTTTAAGGATTCTTGGGATGTTACCAAGTCAAATACAACGTCACCTTCCTTATAGCTTTTAACAAGCTTTTTCACTCTGTCATATTCATCTCGAAATTCTATATTACGCCATAATGTCGGTTTTGATGGTTCTACACGATCAGTAATATATTCCCAACAAAAATCCTCTGTAGGTATTAACTGCCTTTCGAACTGACTCAAGATCCTAAATGCTTTTTCAAATTCCTCTTTAGAAGTTGCCACTATTCATCCCCTCCGCATTGAAATGGACAATCATCTGGATATGATCCGTCTTTTTTAAATGGCATGAAATCTTGCAAATCTTCAAGTTGACCATCACTTAAAATCATCTCAGCATTATCCAATATAGATGTGGTGTTACGTAGGACACACATATGATGCTCAATGTGCATTTTCGCAGCCTCAACACCTCTTTCATAAACCTCAAACAGTCGTGATAACTCTAGCGAAGACCGATCTCTTTCAACAGATATTTTTTCTCTATGCGATGGATCGTGTAAGTCATAGATATAATGCTTACAACCTTTCCCTTCATTACCTGTCAAACACCTCAAATTAAACTCACAAGGCTTAAGATATAAGTCTCTTGTACAGTATCCAAGAGGACTATATTGAACGGATTTTAAGCTATCACTTAAGTGTTGAGACAAGTTACTGACAGGGATGTCGTGCTCCTTCCAGCTTTTGATTTTTTCAGGCACCGCACCAAGAAAACGTTCGGTATCTTGAAGCATGGCACCACCTACAACTTTTGCGCGTTCGCTACCAGTATTGTGATCATAGTGTTCGCCTTGACCCGTCGTTCTGCCCATCCACTTGTTTACCACTAACTCGGCAAGTCCTGATCTAAACAAGCTAGTTGTCTGCCAATGGCGTCCTTTATGACTTTGCCACGATTCTGTAATGTGATTATCAATATCGATACCATACCGTCTAAAAGCACCATCGTACTTATCGTTACCCATAAAGAAGTACCTTATCGCGTGATACCCCATAATTTGAGGAAGGTGTTCATAGAACTTACCCCCACGCATACCACCTCTTAAGAATAAATATTCTGAAGGATGCTGCTTAATGCTGAATGACTTTGAACTGATTTCAATACCATCTTGTTCATATTCGGCCTTAGCACACTCAAGTAACTCTTTTTCAACGCCATAATTCATTCGTTCATATTCAGACACAAAGAACGCTTTCACCTTTTCAATATCAGCCAAATAGCCTTTAACCTTAACGAAGTCCCTAGAGCCACTGGAAGGCTTATAAAACGAGAACTGCTTATTGCCACAAAGCTTCTTTACATAATCCTTAGATGCTGATTTTTGGTTGAATAACTCAGGTAATAATTCTTCTAGATCTTTGATAGGAATTAGTTTTTTATTGTCATACCCCCCTCGAATATAGCGTTGTAAAATATCTAGGGCACTCTTTCTACTCAAAACAGCAGTTTTGCTAGCACTTTTCAGTTCATACTCACTAAAGAAAGTAGCGCGATTTAAACGTCCTGTTAGAGACTCTACTGACTGGTTAATCAACTCATCTTTTGACCTTTTAGAGGTTGTATGAAAAGAATTACATATTGGTAAAAACTCTCTTGTAGTCACATAATGGGCTCTATTTTCAATTAACTTCTCGACCATTGACGTTATTGCAGTACCCGTAGCGTAATGTCTGCTTTTTTTAGCTCCAGTAGGTTTAGTTGTAATCTCCAACCCGTTTGTCTTATAAAATTTTACTAAGCTAACAGCGTCTAAAGATGAAGATGCTACTGGCAATATATTGTGCAGGTCTTTGAGTTCATAAAGCGCGTCAGCAATAACATGCTGTTTGAGCTGCCAGAATTTAATCGCTTCCTGCTTTTTTTCTTGTAAAATGGTATCTAATTGTCCTACTCTCTGTGTTAATAATTCTTCTCTTTCATTTACTAATGCAGACAGTCTATTCTCTAAAAAACCCAGTGTACCCTGTTCCTCTAATAACTTTGCATTCTCTCGGTAAGGCTTGGTAATTCTCTGGATTATCTCTACCGCTTCGGATAATGCCTGACGCCAAATTAAAGGAACATATCGAGCCATAGGCATTGAACCTTTTTCCGTCCAAACCAAACAAAAAGTTTCACCATCCATTTTAATAAGAGGGTTTTGAGGTAATCGCAACACCTCCCCAATTCGTAAGCCTAAACCAAATTGAAATACCTGAGTTAAGATACAAAGCTTGTCGTTAATGGCATTTATACTGCTATCAAAATTATCGTCAACAGCCCACTTTAAATGAATTATCGCCTTTACCAATTCGGGCAGGGGCATCTTCTCTTTCTTAGCTAGCACTCTACCGTATTCGTCAGCATTCCCTAACACCTTCCTGATTACGTTGGTGTCAACATTCGCATTCAGCAAATTGCATTCGTTTAGGTATTTAACAGTTTTGTTCAACAGCACACCATTAGTCTCAGGTTCTGCATACTTTTCTCTCAGGTAAACTATTGTTGCATCATACAAATTTTGATTTATTTGGGATAATGTCTCAACGTCCATTTCAGCCCATATTTTAACCGTGTTCGTTAGGGTTGTTATATAGGAATGGGAATATGGTTCAGATCGAAACCTTTGCCTCCACAGCACATCGACTAAAAATACTTTACACAGTGTTTCTAACTCTTCAGGCAGGTCTCCACTACCAAGCTTTTCAAATAAAATTTTCTGATTCTTCTTTAGGTATAACCAATAGGAGTCTTCCCATTTAGAGTCAAGCAGTAGATTCATTGTTTCGAAGCGCTCTTTGGCTTGACTCTCAAGTTCACGCAATCCAGCGCTATCTGCATCACGCTTTAATCTAATTAAGTTGACGACATCATTCATCACGTCCTCCTTGGTAAATGTTCACTACTTCCACGCCTTCTGAATAGGCTATTGCTGCTTCACACCCAGCGATTGCCTCATCTAGATGTTTTGACAAGGAATCAGTAGATTTGGATGCCACTACCTCCTTGCGGTCTTTCAGTGATGTGAGCGCGTTCTTATGAGAGTTAGTCTCTTTGTTTGGGCAAAATTTATCACAGTTATAACAAGCCACCGCAGGCTCCAAATAACACGCAGCTTCCTTTTGGCATTTACCTATTGCTGTAAATGCATGCAACTCGATTATTTCTTTTCCGTATATGTTCCCGCTAAGATCGTCTTCACGATTCCATGCAGCAGTAAAATGCTGTTGTTCTGTACGGTTTGCGGTAGCATTTTCGAGTAATTCCCACATTTCACGTGTGTATCTAAAGTAATGTTTTATACAAAGAATTGAACTATGATCTAGTAAATCTGCAACTTCTTCTTCAGTCATCCCCTCCATAACAGCGTTAGTACCTACGGTGTATCTAAATCGATAGGGTGTCAGATGAAAGGGTTTTCCTGTTCTTGGTGAAAGCGGATGCGTATTCTCATGACTTTGATCACCGATTCTCATCAGCTTTGATCACTTGATTTATCATTTTGTAGAGCCATTCTTAAACTAACTTAACTGATCATCATCAGTCAATTTATTTAACTGTTTTCGTATCGATTCTCCTTTTAAATTCACCTTGATTGCACCATGAATAAGCCTGTCTAAAATAGCATCAGCGTGCGTTGATTCTCCGATCATTTCATGCCAGTTTTCCTGTGGTAACTGACTAATAATGATGTGTGATTTATAACCATACCTCGCATCAATTAATTCAAGTAAGTCACTTCTCTGTTGAGCACTGAGTGGCTCAAGCCCCCAATCATCTAAAATAAGTAAGTCGACTTTAATGAGTTTACTCAGTAACTTTCGATAACTGCCATCGGCCTGTGCTAGGAATAGACTTTCAAGTAATTCTTTTAGCCGAATATAAAAAACGCTTTTTACCTTGTAGGCAATGTTCATGGCCTAAGGCACACGCTAGGTATGTTTTGCCACAACCTGTTGCGCCCGTGATTAATATATTCTGATGTAAACTCAGCCAGGTACTTTGGCTGAGACTACGTATTTGCGTTTTATCTAGGTTGCGCTTCGGCGAGTAAATGAGTTGGTTTAATTGACCCGGTAACCTGAATTTAGCTTGTCGTACAAGTCGATCGATTTTTCTTTCATCACGTGTATCAATTTCATGTGTGAGCAATAAACTGATGCGCTCTATAAAGCTTTTGCTCTTGATATAGGTTTGGCTGTTCAAGCTGTTGCTTGAGTGCTTGCTTTATACCCGATAACTTGAGCAGTTGAAGTTGCTGATTAATGGTGTCTATCATGTTGGTATTCCTTAATGGTAGTAATCTGTGCCACGTATGTTGCTATGTTTGACTGATTTTTCTGGCTCTGTTTGCTGTGTGGGTAAGGGTTGCTGATCTAACCCTTTTTTTAATATCTGTTTAATTGATCTAAGCGTGGTCGTATTCATACTGATTGCCCGATAACATGCTTGTTCGAGGCGTGGTTTTGAGTAGGTTTTAGCTAAACTCAACACGCCTAAACAGCTGCGGTAAGCTTGCTCAGGATGGCGTTTTCTATTAAGCAGTAATTCAACAACCTGATGGGTATAATCACCGATACTCAATGCCCATGAGCGTAAGTTTATTGGTGACTGCTCATGCTGTTTTTGATGCGCCTTTGGCATATGATGTGCCTGTGTTGTATGTCCGCCTAAACGGTTCGACCTTGGATGTTGCGCAATCAAGGTATCGTGATGATAAAGCTGTACGAGTTGATTGGTGATGTGTGCACGCAATTGTTTCTTAACCCATTGATGTGGCACGCTGTAGTAGTGTTTTTCTATGTCAACATGATAATCAATGTGTACACGCACCGTTTTGATTTGTGTGTATTGATAAGGGTTCTCAGGCAATGGTTTTAATGCATTTTTATCGACTAAATCAAATAGCTGCTTGCGTGATTGTTGGTATTGCTTCATCACCTTATTGTTCATCACGTCAAGTAACTTTGCTATTTCATGATTTAATTGCGCTAAACTATAAAAGGTTTGGTGACGCAAACGCGCCATGATCCAACGCTCTACAATTTGTACACCGACCTCAGCTTTGGATTTATCTTTGGGTTTATAAGGTCTAGCGGGTATGACAGCGACATTAAAGTACTCTGCTAGCTGGTGGTATGTCGGGTTTAGGTCAGGCTCGTAGCGACAAGTTTTACTCACCGCACTTCTGAGGTTGTCGGGAATAACAACGTCAGGAACACCACCTAAAAACTCAAAGCAACGGGCATGACTCATCACCCAATCTTCAAGTTGTTGACTATAGGTTGCCTCAGCATAGGTATAATTTGATGCGCCTAGTACAGCAACAAATACCTGAGCGGTACGTTTTTCCTGTGTCGTAGGGCAAGTGATGGCAATTGTGGGACCACAATAATCGACAAACAGTTTTTCACCGCCTTTATGCTGCTGACGCATGGATAGCCGCTGCGTACCTAACCACTGCTTATAAGCACGGCAGAAGTGACTGTAGCTGTAATAAGGCTCGCCCACTTTTTCAAGTAACTCATCAAACACGAGCTGCAATGTTAAGAGTTTATGTTGTTTTAAATCCTTATTGATACTTAACCAATCAGGCGTTGGGTATCTTTTTCTTACGTGTTGAGAAGCGCCTTAGTTTGGTATTGAGAAACGAATTTTGTTGCTGCTCCTCTGGAATTGGCCATTGATTAAAGCCTAATTCATTCGCCTTTTTAACATAATTTGCGACGGTGCCAGGCGAAATATTTAAGCTTCTTGCGATCTCTCGATGAGATAACTTTGCTGAGTACTTCAGCCGTAAAATAGAATGTAATTTACTCATAGATATAGGTTTTGTTGCCATTATTGTTATCCTCACCAAACGATTTAGATAACGGTTTAACATACCTACAAAAATTGATAAAACATGAACTCAGTGACGAGTGGTATTAAGCTTTGATCGGCAAAATCATTAAGAGCACAAAAGTGATCATTTACAAGTGATTTTAGTGATCAAAGCTTAATGAGAATAAGCGATCAAAGTTAATGCCATTGGGTGATCAAAGCTGGAGAGAATATGCAAGCGGAAGCTTTTTCGATAATGGACTCAGCCTATTGCCTATAACACTCGGTGAAATGTGGTGAGCGTAGTGTATCTTTTCCACTTCCGAGTATTTATCTAAATTCTTTGGTTGAGGGAACTTTTCTAGATTATTCACTTGCGAACGTTTCCTATAAAACAAAGGAGGTGAAGAAAGACCAAGTTTTCCATACTTTTTAAAATTATCTTTGAGAACGGACTTTATTAACGTCGATAATTCATCATCAACAAAACGTTTTGAAAATTCAGTACGACGAAACTGAGCTCCTTGTTTTACTCTAGGGACATTCAGGTAACAAACACCCAGTGTTTCATCCTCAATAAAATCTGATTCTTTAAGTAGTGATATTTGAATACGCCTCAACCCAAACTGTAAGCACAGCGTTAATAGCAACCTATCGGCTACTTCAATTTCAGTGTTTTTGGTTACTTCGTTTAATATTCTCAGCTCTTCTCGTGTAAACGGCCCCATTTCATCATCTAAGGTGAATAGGTTCAGGTAGCCATTCGTATTGACAGAATACCCTTCCAACATAAGAATTTCTTCCGCTTTGTCATAGGATAAACCTTCGTATTCATTCAGAATGAGAAATTGAGCGAATGACTTCATTACATTGACATTCATAGCAGGATTGACATTCATGGCAATTTCTATAGCGCCTTCCAATATTTCCCCTTCACCCACAGCAGATATAACAAGCTTAATTGCATCGTGGTAATGCCTCATAGTTCCTGGTAGATAACGTGGCAAAAGATAAATGTAAAAGTTCTTTAGGTGCTCTTTTAATTCAGATTCCAATGAACTGAAACCATCGAAATACAAATAACTAACTCCGCTAGTATCGTCAGCTAATTTTACGGATGAATTAAACTCACCAGACTCATCCAGTAGCTCCACTTTATAACCAAGCCTACTTGTGAATGTGCGTTCCTCAATCGTAAGTGGTTCTGCTTTAAAATTAGTAAAACCAATATCAAAAACTGTGTTATTAGAAATCATTATCTATTCGCCCACGCTTGAAATTCTGCGTCCATCTCATCTATCTCTTCCTGCCTTTTGCTATTAGCATAATCGGTTGGTGATAATATTTTTTGCTGAATTATCTGGTGAACCTGAGCAACTTCTCGCTGTATAGAGCCTTTAGGGTAGCGATGAGTTTGCTCACTTCCGCGTTTCCAACCACCTGCATACTCTTGTATCGGAGCCTTGTTCAATTTTCTACTAAGCGATGACTCTCCAATGTTCTGCACATTAAGCGCATCGTTAAGTACATCATGAAAGGTATTCCTAAGACGGTGAGGTGATAAATGCCCCTCATACTCAGGGTGTTTTTTGATCAGTTCATTGAGAATGGCATTTGGCGTTTGAACACTTAGCGGTTGACCATCCCTAGCTGATAGAAACATATACATACTCTTATCGGCGTTGCTGAACTTCTTGCGCCAAACGGATATATAATGCTCAAAAACATCGGCCATAATGTCGATAAGTTCCACTTCTCTACCTAGTGTTTTTACTGAAGGAGCTTCACTTCTTGGATAATCGATATCTCCTGATTTAAGGATCTCAAAATATTTACGACGACCTGATAGCGAAAAGTGATTTAGCTTGAGTAAAAGTGATTCGCCTTTACGATTCCCACCAAGCACCATAGTTAATAACAACGCGTAGTTGCGCCATTTAATCTTATCGGACTTCCAAGGGTTCAGATCGTTCTCCGGTAATGGATTAATAATGTTAAAGAACTTATTGCGAAGTTCGGGGCTTAACCCTTGTTTATCAATCTTATCGGTCTTAAAAGGAGCTTTCAGATACAAGTTAAAGCCTGCCTCCATTCCAGAAAACTGCATCTTAGCCGCTTTTAGCTTATCTAATTCGTTCTTTGTCCTGTTCTGGTAAAACAACCACAGCCATTTAATAAACGCCCAGCTAATCCGCATACGCTGCTCATAATGCTTATGGCCTATTTGCTCACCTGTTTTGACGTCGATTGAACAAAAAACTGAGTATGATTCAATCTGTCCCATTGAAAATGGCGATTGAGAAGATATAAGTCGATGTATGTTAATTCCGCTCTTAATACAGAAACGATAAAAGTGCTGTATGGCTTGAGTATCTTTTTTAATAGTGTTTGGTTTGCTACCACTATCATAACGTTGCAGAAAATACCCCGCACTTAGCATTTCTAGCTCGCCATTAACTTCGAGTAGATTAAGTTTTATGTTACCAAGCTTTGAGAAAGTGATATTAACTGTTTTAACAGACATTAAGAATGAAACACTTTTTTTATTTATGTATATTTTTCAGTATAAAGAAGAAAAAATCAAAGTCAATTATGAAACACTTATTTGTATATAGGTATATTTTTATGGAAGAGGAAGGAATGAAACGTTTATTTTGTTGTTATAAAAGTTTGGATACAAAAAAGCCATTGATAAACAATGGCTTTTTTTAGTTATCCACAGAATTTAAAACTAGTGGTTAGTTATTGCAGGCATCTTTAAGCGCTTTGCCTGCTTTAAAAGATGGAATTTTAGCTGCTGCGATTTCAATAGTCGCGCCAGTTTGTGGGTTGCGGCCTGTGCGTGCTGCACGGTCACGTACTGAGAAAGTACCAAAACCAACTAATGCGACTTGTTCGCCACCTTTTAACTCTTCTGTAACTGCTTCGATAAATGAATCTAAAGCACGACCAGCCGCAGCTTTAGAAATGTCAGCACCAGCAGCAATTTTCTCGATTAATTGAGATTTATTCACAGTGTATTCCCCTTCAATTGTTATTATTCAGCGCTATCATTTGTTTTAGCGTCCTGCAGAAACTTTTATATCAAGCTTCTTTTTGAACATCAAGCGCTGAGTTAAAGAAAACTAAAAATATTGATAATTATTTTTATCTCGACTAGACCCCTTATGTATAGGGGTTCTAGCGTTATCAGCGTCATTAACTTACCATAGTTTCAGCGTTTGAAAAGCGTTAATTACGTTTTTTGTCAACTTTTTGCTGTTTTTCTATCTTTTTCAGTAAAAACAGCTGTTTTTATACCCATTTAACGATCTGATTGCCACTTTTCAACCGGATGTTCTAAAGCAATTTTCAGTACTTCATCTATCCACTTCACCGGATAGATAGCTAAATCCGCTTTAACATTGTCAGGGATTTCTTCCAGATCACGCTCATTATCTTTAGGAATAATCACCGTTTTAATACCACCACGATGCGCTGCAAGCAGTTTTTCTTTCAAACCACCAATAGCTAACACTTCACCACGTAAAGTTATTTCACCGGTCATCGCAACATCTGCTCTTACGGGGTTACCGGTTAAACTTGACACTAATGCAGTACACATACCAATACCTGCACTTGGACCATCTTTAGGCGTAGCTCCTTCAGGTACATGGACATGAATATCACGTTTTTCATGAAAATCTTCATTAATACGTAACTTCTCAGTACGACTTCTTACCACGGTCATGGCTGCTTGAATAGACTCTTGCATAACATCGCCAAGCGAACCGGTATAACTTAACTTGCCTTTACCTGGCACTGAAGCTGTTTCTATAGTCAGTAACTCGCCACCAACTTGCGTCCAGGCAAGACCTGTGACTAAACCAATACGGTTTTCATCATCAGCTTTACCATAATCAAAACGTTGCACGCCAAGAAATTCTGATAAATTATCTTGGTTTATGGTGACTTTCTTTAATTTCTTATCTAAAAGAATTGATTTAACCGCTTTACGACATAACTTAGAAATATCACGTTCAAGTGCTCGCACACCGGCTTCACGAGTGTAGTAGCGAATAATACCAATAATGGCACTATCCTCTATTTCAATTTCGCTACTCTTTAAACCGTTACGCTCGATTTGTTTATCAAGTAGATGATTTTTTGCAATATTGAGCTTTTCATCTTCGGTATAGCCCGATAAACGAATAACCTCCATACGATCCAGCAACGGACCTGGAATATCCATGCTGTTTGAGGTGGCAACAAACATTACATCTGATAAGTCATAATCCACTTCTAAGTAATGATCATTAAAGCTACTATTTTGCTCTGGATCTAACACTTCTAATAAAGCTGAAGCTGGATCGCCACGCATATCAGAGGCCATTTTATCGATTTCATCTAATAAAAATAATGGATTCTTCACACCAACCTTAGCTATTTTCTGAATCAGTTTACCCGGCAGTGAACCAATATAAGTTTTTCTATGACCACGAATTTCTGCTTCATCACGGACACCACCTAAAGCCATACGCACATACTTACGTCCGGTTGATTTAGCAATGGACTGCCCTAATGACGTTTTACCGACGCCAGGAGGCCCAACTAAACACAATATCGGCCCTTTTAGCTGACTAACCCGTTGTTGTACGGCCAAGTACTCTAATATGCGCTCTTTAACTTTATCTAAACCATAATGATCTTTATCTAAGACCTCTTGTGCTAATTTAAGATTACGCTTTAATTTGCTGCGTTTTTTCCAAGGAACACTGATCATCCAATCAATGTAACTGCGCACAACAGTCGCTTCAGCAGACATTGGCGACATCATTTTCAATTTCTTTAATTCCGTTAAGGTTTTGTCTTTCGCTTCTTTTGGCATTTGAGCAGCTTCAATTTGCTTCTCTATTTGCTCAACTTCATTTGTGCCTTCTTCATCATCACCTAGCTCTTTTTGAATAGCTTTCATTTGCTCATTCAAATAGTACTCACGCTGACTTTTTTCCATTTGCTTTTTAACACGGGTACGAATTTTTTTCTCAACTTGCAGTAAATCAATCTCCCCTTCCATTAGCGCCATTAAAAATTCAAGGCGCTCTGAAACATGGGTGATCTCTAATACTTTTTGTTTATCAACCAATTTAAGTGGCATATGCGCTGCCATGGTATCTGCTAGTTGTTCAGCATCATCAATGCCTGAAACTGAGGTTAATACTTCAGGTGGTATTTTTTTGTTTAACTTAACGTAACCTTCAAACTGAGAAATAGCTGAACGAATTAACACCTCAGTGCTATCGTCAGGAACTCCTTCAATATTCAAAAAATCAGCATTAGCGGTAAAATATTCATCAATTTCAACAAATTCGCTGATATGGGCACGGCGCACCCCTTCAACTAATACTTTGACAGTACCATCCGGTAATTTAAGCATTTGCAAAATTGTGGCTATAGTTCCAGTTTGGTATAGATCGTCTTGTGTCGGATCATCAACCGCAGCATCTTTTTGCGCAACAAGGAAAATTTGTTTATCGTTTTCATTGGCAATATCTAGACAGCGAATAGATTTTTCGCGACCAACAAATAATGGGATAACCATTTGTGGATAGACTACAACATCACGTAAGGCTAATACGGGAATTTCAACTACGCCAGATAACTCTTTAGTCATTGGTTACTCTCTCGGTGATAGTATGATGTGATTTTATAATACCAACGACACTTTTTCAGCCATTTGGTATTAGGATATGTATTTGTATATGGGGCGTTTGCAAATACTTTCAACAGATGAACAAAAAAAAGTGACGTTAATCACTCAGATTAACGCCACTTTTTGTTGTTTTAGGTAAGGATTTTTATTCTGAAGACGCTTTATCTTGCTGCGTTTCATAAATAATAATCGGCTGAGATTCACCTTTAATAACGGTTTCATCAACCACTACTTTCGTAGCATTTTCCATTGAAGGTAATTCATACATAGTTTCAAGTAATACCCCTTCAACAATAGAACGCAAGCCACGAGCACCGGTTTTACGTTCCATCGCTTTATGTGCAATTGCTTTTAACGCATCTTCTCTAAACTCAAGTTCAACGTTTTCCATATCGAAAAGCGCAGTAAATTGTTTAGTTAAGGCATTTTTTGGCTCTTGTAATATTTGAATCAAGGCAACTTCATCAAGTTCAGTTAAGGTAGCTACTACAGGTAAACGGCCAATAAATTCAGGGATCAAACCATATTTAACTAAATCTTCAGGCTCTACATCTTGAAAACGTTGAGTTAAGGTTTTTTCATCTTCTTTACCACGAACCGTGGCACCAAAGCCGATACCCGTACCGGTATGACAACGTTGCTCAACAACCTTATCCAAGCCAGCAAATGCACCACCACAAATAAAGAGGATCTTAGAGGTATCAACCTGTAAAAACTCTTGTTGTGGATGCTTACGCCCACCTTGCGGCGGTACAGAAGCAATCGTACCTTCAATCAGCTTTAACAACGCTTGCTGCACACCTTCACCCGAAACATCACGCGTGATCGATGGGTTGTCTGACTTACGAGAAATCTTGTCGATTTCATCAATATAAACAATACCACGCTGCGCTTTTTCAACGTCATAGTCACATTTCTGTAATAACTTTTGAATGATGTTTTCAACATCTTCACCAACATAACCGGCTTCAGTTAATGTCGTGGCATCAGCCATAGTGAATGGCACATCTAACAAGCGTGCTAGTGTCTGTGCTAAAAGTGTTTTACCACTACCGGTTGGGCCGATGAGCAAAATATTACTTTTGCTTAGCTCAACACCGTTATGTGAATCACCATTGCGCAAACGCTTATAATGATTGTACACCGCCACAGCGAGTACTTTCTTAGCGTGCTCTTGCCCAATAACATAGTCATCTAAGCTTTCACGAATTTCAATTGGCGTTGGTAAGCTTTCTTTATCTTGCTTTGGTGCGATTTCTTTAATTTCTTCACGGATAATGTCGTTACAAAGCTCAACACATTCATCGCAAACAAAGACAGAAGGTCCGGCAATTAACTTACGCACTTCATGCTGGCTTTTACCACAAAATGAGCAATACAGTAACTTACCGTCATCACCGTCACCTGTTTTCATATCGGTCATACGGTACCTCTAATATTTAAAATTTTACAAACTAATACTGACAAGTATTTCATAAATTGCGCAAATAACAATGCGCATAACAAAGTAGACCGTTATTTATCGATTCTTTGTTCTAATATGGCATCAACTAAACCATATTCAACCGCACTTTCAGCACTCAAGAAGTTATCACGGTCAGTATCACCCGATACTTTCTTTAATGATTGTCCTGTGTGCTCTGCCATTAAACGATTAAGCTTTTCTTTGATATACAAAATTTCTTTTGCATGTATTTCAAAATCTGATGCTTGACCTTGAAAGCCGCCTAGAGGCTGATGGATCATCACACGAGCATTAGGTAAACAGTAACGTTTGCCTTTTGCTCCACCTGAAAGCAAAAAGGCTCCCATACTCGCTGCTTGACCAATACAAACCGTACTAACATTTGGCTTGATAAACTTCATCGTATCGTAAATAGCCATGCCTGCAGTAACAGAGCCACCAGGTGAATTGATATATAAATAAATATCTTTATCTGGGCTTTCTGACTCTAAAAATAGCATTTGGGCAACGATTAAATTGGCCATATGGTCTTCAACTTGACCACATAGGAAAATAACGCGTTCTTTTAGCAGTCGAGAATAAATATCGTAAGAGCGTTCACCTTTGGCGGTTTGCTCAACAACCATTGGCACTAAAGCACTGTCGATATTATTTGTTAAATCGTGAGAATTATTGTGAGAAGTAAACAACTAACTTTCCTTTTGATAAAAAAATGGCTCATATGTCCCCATATAAGCCATTTAAGCGATTGCTCAAGAGAATGTCAATCTAAAAGGCCTATTTACCTTCAGGATTCATAATATCTTTGAAACTTACTTTTTTGTCAGTCACTTTTGCACTCTTAAGTAACAATTCTACTGCTTGCTCTTCTAATGCAACATTTTGCATTTGTTGAGCAAGTTCTTTGTTAGTTTTGTAGTACTCAATAACTTCAGCTGGATCTTCATATGCAGAAGCGGCTGATTCAATTAACTCAGTTACTTTTGCTTCGTCAACTTTTAATTCGTTAACTTTAATCACTTCACCTAAAAGCAAACCAGTTTTTACACGACGTTTAGCTTGCTCTTCAAACATTTCAGCCGGTAACTCAGGTAAGTTGTTTGGATCCATTTGACCAGCAAAACGCTGCATAGCTTGCTTGCGCAATACGTCAACTTCTTGAGCGACTAGTGCCGTAGGGATTTCTACTTCGCTAACTTCAAGTAAACCTTCAATCACTTGCTCTTTAACCTTAGCTTTAACGGCTTGGTTAAGTTCACGCGTCATGTTTTTGCCAACTTCTTCACGAAGTGCTGCAACACCACCTTCTTCGACACCGAATAATTTCGCAAATTCTTCATCAATTTCAGGTAAAACTGGACCTTCAGTTTTATGAACAACAATATCGAACTCAGCGTCTTTACCTTTGAGCTTTTCAGCATGGTAATCTTCTGGGAAAGTCACCGTGATGGTTTGTTCATCGCCAGCTTTCATGCCGATAATGTCTTTTTCAAAACCTGGGATCATACGCTCAGAACCTAATTCAAGTTCAAAAGCTTCAGCTTTGCCACCTTCAAATTCTTCACCGTCAACACGACCGTTAAAGTCGATAGTTAACTTATCGCCTTTCTTGCTTTTACGCTTATTCTCTTTCCACGTTTTATGCTGGTTTTGTAATGTTTCAAACATCTCATCAAGGTCAGCATCAGTCACGTCAACAGCTGGACGTTCAACGGCAATTTTATCTAAATCTTTCAAAGCAACTTCAGGGTAAATCTCAAAGGTTGCTTCAAACTCTAAGGCCTTGCCATCTTCATTGCTTTTTGCAACGAATGCTGGACGACCTGCAGGGTTTAATTTTTCAGCAACAATCGCATCAACAAAGTTACGTTGCATTAATTCACCAGCAACTTCTTGACGAACAGACTGACCATAGCGTTTTTGAATAACTGATGGTGGCACTTTGCCTGGACGGAAACCATTTATACGCTGAGTCTTGCCAATGTGGCGAAGACGATTTTTAACTTCAACATCTACTGTTTCGGCAGGAACAGAAATCGTTAAACGACGCTCCAAACCTTGTGTAGTCTCAACTGAAACTTGCATTTAATTACCTCAAAAAACTTAGCGTATGCACGCTTTCTATAACGCATCTAAATATAGTCAACATTACTTTAAGCAAAGTAATGTATTCAGCTTAATTAGCATAAACTAACAGAGCCCGGAAAAACCCGAATAAAGATGTTCAGATTAAAATAATGACGCGAAATTATAGCGGTGCTTTAAACAAGAGTCGAGTGTAGAACGCAAATAAATTGAAAATTATATAGCGAGAGTTGACTTTAATGAATATTTTGATGTTTTTTAAAGGAAACTTTAAGAAAATAGAGAGATAAGAAAGTGGTCGGTGATGCAAGATTCGAACTTGCGACCCCTTGGACCCAAACCAAGTGCGCTACCAAGCTGCGCTAATCACCGATATACTTTTTACTTAACCATACAAAAAATGGGGTGGCTAAAGGGACTTGAACCCTCGACAACCGGAATCACAATCCGGGGCTCTACCAACTGAGCTATAGCCACCATTGTATGGCGCGCCCTGCAGGATTCGAACCTGCGACCCACGCCTTAGAAGGGCGTTGCTCTATCCAGCTGAGCTAAGGGCGCACATTTACCTACAGATGCTGAACAAACTTAACTATATATAAAGTTTATTCCTTTTTCACTTAAAAAGTAAAAAAGTGGTCATGATGAAAAATTCAAACTTACGACTGAACTCTAGAACACCCAAACCAACACTTGCTCTTCCAAGTTACTTAAAATATTAAGAAAGAAAAAGTGGTCGGTGATGCAAGATTCGAACTTGCGACCCCTTGGACCCAAACCAAGTGCGCTACCAAGCTGCGCTAATCACCGACATATTGTTAAATACACTTGCGTTCTCAACGGGTGCGGATATTACCTAGTTGCCCGTTGCGCGTCAAACACTTTTTATAAAAAAAAGTTTGTTCGCTCACTTTTACAGCATCATGGTCAAAAAAACAGTCATATTGCGATTAAAAAGCAAATTATGCCAAAAAACACAGTAAACTGATAATTTAACAGTATTCATTACTCTTTAGTGTTCTTTTCTATAAATACCTATTTTTATGTGCGAAAATACTCCTGTTTTTAACCTTTTTGTGAAGTAATATGACTGCAGCGCTTATTGACGGTAAGTTGATCGCCCAACAACTACGCCATTCTATTAAAGATAAAGTAAAACTACGCATAGATAAGGGCTTGCGTGCCCCAGGATTAGCAGTAATTTTGGTCGGTTCAGATCCCGCATCACAAGTGTATGTTGGTAGTAAAAGAAAAGCCTGCGAAGAAGTCGGCTTTGTTTCACGCTCATACGACTTACCACCAAGTACTTCGCAAGACGAGTTATTTAACTTAATTGATGAGTTGAATAACGATAGTGCTATTGATGGTATTCTCGTGCAACTGCCCTTACCTGAAGGTTTAGATGCAAATTTAATTATTGAACATATTAACCCACTAAAAGACGTTGATGGCTTTCATCCCAACAATGTCGGCAAATTGGCGTTGCGTCAACCGGGTCTGCGCCCATGTACGCCAAAAGGTATTATGACATTAATTGCCTCAACGGGTGTTGATCCACACGGTTTAGAAGCCGTAGTCGTTGGCGCTTCAAATATTGTTGGTCGACCAATGACCTTAGAGCTATTACTTGCAGGTTGCACAGTAACAACAACCCATAGATTTACTAAAAATTTAGAAACAAAAATAAGAAATGCTGATCTGTTAGTTGTTGCGGTAGGAAAACCAGAGTTTATTCCTGGCGAATGGATTAAAACCGGCGCTATTGTTATCGATGTCGGCATTAACCGCTTAGATAACGGTAAATTGGTTGGCGATGTAGGTTTTGCCAAAGCAAAAGACAGTGCCAGCCATATCACTCCTGTACCTGGCGGTGTTGGCCCTATGACAGTAGCAAGCCTTATAGAGAATACTTTAATTGCTTGTGAAGAATTTCATAATAAATAAGCTATTGCTGAATAAAAAATTTATTCACATCAACATTAATATAGCGATATATTAATGTTGTGATGCTATCTCTATATAAAGGTTGCTAATTAAAATAAGCTCTTAGTGTAATACCAAGTTTATTAAGTTGATTCCCACTCAGCGCTTAGTAAAATTGGTATAATTGCTGGTAGGCAAAAGTGAGCACAAGCAATTCCTTATATTGATCTGACAACTTAGTTTATCTTGACTGAGTAAATATCAGTTATATTAAAGACAACCGTTCAATGAAACGATAGAACTCCGAAATAAATATCACCATTCATTTAAATACGCTTAACTGAATGGTGTCGACTATAATCAAGCTTGTATTGTCTTTATGAGTTGCTAATAGACGTAGCACTAGTAGCACTAATAATTAGCACTAGAACGTGTATTCAATGCCCGCAGCTAAGTAATCTTGGTCTGCAGCACTGTCCATATCGAAACTAGTATAAAATGTGTATAACTTAGTGCTTTTAGCTAAAGCATAATCAGCCCCGAGTGTAATACCCGATTTGTCATCACCCTCTTTAAAATCAGCTGCTTGATACTGACCTTTAAACGTAACTCTATCCATTTTATAGCTAGCAGACACCATAAAACCATTCATTTCAGCGCTGCCATCTATTTTTTCTTGTTTTTGCACCATAGCACCTAAAACAACACCAGCGACCTTACCTTGTAGAGTTGCACGCGTTATATCATAGCCATTGACTTCCGAATCTATCGCCACTGAAGCAAACATTTTTGATTTCTTTAATTTTGCATCGCCATAAAATACCGCAACAGAAATGCCATCTTCAGCATCAACTGAATCTTCAGCAATATAAGTAACACCGAGTTGAAAATCATTAAACTTAGGTGATTTATAAGAAACCGTGTCCGCCAAACGGTTTTCACCTTTCCATAAATTTTTAATATCAGCATTTAAATCACTAAACAAATCAACTTTGCCTTGTGACTGTTTAAGCATAGTGTCATTTTTACCCAGTAACACTTCACCAAAGCTACCCGCCAGACCGATATACTGGTTACGTGCTTCAAAAGTATCGACTGATTTTTCTTTAGTGCCGTAACCTTTCTGACCATCGCCATCTAAATCAACTTCAAACTCCGCTTTAAAGATAACCGTTAAGCCATCATCCAAATCATGCGCCCCCTTAAAGCCGATGCGAGAGGCATTACTCGTTATTTCAGTAAAAGATCCTTCTCCAAAATCTGAAGACTGTAATGACAGGTTTGCTTTGCCATAAATGTCAACATCTGCTGCAAATGCCGGCAAAGATAAAGAAGACAATAAAGCGACAGCGATTTTGTTGTACGTATGTTTCATGTTAATACCTTTAAAAATTAAGTATGCCTAAAAATTCATGGTGACTATTTTGCCAAACCTTTATGACAATTTTGTGACATCGGGAGATTTTTCTCTAAGAATTATGACAACATGACATGTTTTTGTTGATTTTTTTATGACATTCTTATGGTTTAAGTATTGAAATCACTCAACAAATCAACCCTAAACCTTACTTTTAAGTAATATTTACTAGCTAATGGTAGGATAGCTTTATTCTTAATAACGGCTAGGCTAGGTTAGGTTTAATAGCAAGCTGACATTCAAATCTCAATTATTGAATACTTTTGCTATTAAAAGTAGCGTAATTTAAAAAAAGCTTTTAACCTTATATAATCTAGCTAAAATTAAGAAAAGCGAAATAAAAGAAATATTTAATGAAAACAACTAGCCTGTCACGAAAATTACTTACGCGAGTGTTATCTTTTTATTTTGTTCTGACATTTCTCGTTACTTGTGTGCAAATTGGTGCTGAATACATCAATACTAAAAGCCATATTACCAGTGAACTATTAACCCTTGAGAAAACTTTTAGTGGCAGTTTAACTCGCGCAGTCTGGGAGCTTAATACGCAACAAGCAATAGATATTGCCGATGGCTTAGTCGCTATTCCGATGATTAAAGGTATAACGGTGCTAGATGAAAATAGCCAGATCATTGCGCAACTAGGCTTAGTTGCAGATGAAGGAGCACTTAATCTTGAGTCAATTGATGCTGACTATGACGGCAATGAATATTTTAATGTCACCTCCGGCATCGACGGTTTATTCGGCCACTCCTTCCCACTAATCTTTGAGTTTTCCGGACGTACAACTAAAGTTGGCTCAGTCACTTTATTATCGAGTAATGAAGTTATTTTTAACCGCATACAAGTGGGTATTTATTTTCTCATCGGTAATGCCATGGTTAAGACAGCCGCATTGGTATTATTATTTTCCATTGCCTTTTCAAACTTACTCACTAACCCACTTAATGAGCTTACAGAACAAATTAACCAATTCGACTTAGATGATCCTGAAGCATCAAAATTACATGTAATTAACTATGAAAATAACGAATTAAATATTCTGCAAAACGCCTATAATAATTTGATTGATGAGTTAATTATATATAAAGAGCGGTTGGCACTAGCACAAAGTAAAATTATATCCGCTAACAGCAAGCTTGATGAACAAAACCTAATGCTTGAGCAAGAAGTAGCACGTAAAACCTCATCACTTAGTACCACTATGCTAAAAATGGAAATGCAACAACGTGAATTACTTGAACAACAAGAAAAATTACAAGCTGAAAATAATCACCGAAGCAGCACCGAAAAAACCCTGATAGCAACAAACCATGAGTTAAAAACTTATATTCTTGAACTAAACAAGGCGCAAGAACGTTTACTCGATGCAGAAAAAATGGCTGCTTTAGGTAAGCTGTCAGCAGAAGTTTCCCATGAAGTTAACACGCCTATTGGCGTCAGTATCACCTCAACATCATATTTAGCTGACTTATTGGCTAAACTTAAAATCGATATTAAGGATAATAAACTCTCGAAACGTGTACTCAATGATTTCACCGAAAACTCAGCGCAAGGCCTTAACTTGCTATTAAAGAATTTAGAGCGCGCATCAGAGCTAGTGACGAGTTACAAACAGGTTGCCGTAGATCAAATAAGTGACAAAATTCGCAAAGTTAATATCAACAAATACCTTAAAGATATTATCCATTCATTACATCCAAAATTAAAAAGAACGAATCACATCATTAAAATTGATTGCCCAGACAGCTCTGAAGTGTATTGTCATGCGGGTGCTATTTCGCAAATATTTACCAACCTAATAATTAATTCGATTACCCATGGCTTTAAAGATATAAGTAACGGAGAAATTAGCATAGCGGTCCGACTTAATGGCGAGCATGTTCACATAATTTATCAAGATAATGGCCATGGTTTATCTGAAGAACAATTAAAACATCTATTTGATGCCTTTTATACGACCTCAGAAAACCAAGGTGGCACTGGCCTAGGCACTCATATAGTTCATGAACTTGTTAACGACACCTTAAATGGTAGCGTAACAGCTAGCTCAACGCCTGGAATGGGTCTGCGGTACGATATCAAGTTCGATAATATGCAAAGAATGACTTCTTAAGTCATGCCCTCAATCTAAGACGTGCGTGACTGTGCTAAGTACGGTAATATAACGCTCGTTTTTCAATTATTAGCCCACTTTTATAGGGCATAGGATTATCTTAATGTGGTTTAAAAACCTATACTTTTTTGCCTTTACCCGTCCTTTTGAATGTTCTGAAGAAGATTTAGAAAAACAACTATCTGAAAACTTGTTCACACCTTGTGCTTCAACTGAGCAATCACACTTTGGCTGGGTCGACGCATTAGGCAAGCACGGCAGCTCAACGGTGCATTGCGTTAACGATAATTACTTATTATGCGCCCGTAAAGAAGAAAAAATTCTGCCTGCACCGGTTGTTAAAGACATGCTTGAACAAAAAATAGCACAGTTAGAAGCAGAACAATCACGCGGCGCCACCAAAAAAGAAAAAGAGCAATTTAAAGAAGATATTATTTTTGAATTATTACCACGGGCATTCTCTCGTTTCAGTGATACACGCGCGTATATCAATCCTGCTCATAATATTATTGTTATCGATACCAGTAGTCGCGGCAAAGCCGAAGATTTTTTAGCTTTATTACGTAAATCGCTTGGTACATTACCTGTGACCAGTGCCTCACCAGAAAAAGCCCCCGATGAAATTATGACGGATTGGTTGGTCGAAAGTAACTTAGGCGCTAATTTTCAACTGGGTATGGAAGCTGAATTTAATGCGTTAGGTGATGATGGTGCTGTGGTTAGAGTTAAAAACCAAGATCTCACTAGCGAAGAAATTAAAGCTCACTTAGATGCTGACAAGTATGTTGTTAAAGTTGCGCTAGAATGGGATGAATCGCTATCATTTATCTTATGCGACGATCTTGCCGTTAAACGCCTTAAGTTTTATGACGTTATCCAAGAGCAAAATGATGATATTGACAGTGACGATGTAGTAGCCAAACTTGATGCTGACTTTGCCTTAATGGCCGGTGAATTAAATCGTTTTATCGACCACTTACTAGCTGAGTTTTCACTCAAAGCGAGTGATTATTTGGAAGCATAATTTATAACTCAACTTTTAATTGAAACAGGCGCTGTTCAGCGCCTTTTTACATGAAGCTACGTTAACTGCTGTTTAATCAAACATGGTTTTCACTTGCGCTACAAGCTCATTGAACTCGGCAGTTTGCAAAAAGTCCACATCGGGTAAAATACCTTTGGTGACATAGCTTTTTAGTAAAATATCGCGTGTAGAAGCACTTTTAAATATTTCATGATAAATTGCTCCCGCGCGAATAAAGTCAAGATAATGCGCTTCTTTAGGCAGTAAAGTTAAGTCACTCCAAGAAGTAACTAATTCGGTAAACTCTGCAGGAAAGTCCCAAGCTTTAGTCACTTCACCGCCAATTTTATTAGCAAGATTTATGATCGCTTGTTGTAAAAATATCGGCTTGGCAAACACCTCAGGATGGTTTTCTGCCTCGGTTAAAATCGGTAAAGCACCAATATTATGAATCAGCGCGGCTAATGTAAGGGTATCAAGTGTAAATGCGGTATGTTTATTTTTTTGTAAATACCGTGTCATAAGAGCTATTGCAATAGAAGCAACATCGACAGTTTTCCGCCATGTTATATGCATATATTCAGAAACTACTTCGTTATTTGAAATAAACATCTGTTCAACCGCCATTGCCGTGGCAATGCTTTTAATCTGTCTAAGACCAATGCGCGTAACCGCTTGAGTTACCGATTCAACCTTAACGGCTCGACCAAAGACGACACTATTAGCTACTTTTAGTATACCTAACGATAATGCTGGGTCTTGGGCTATAATATCGCTCATTTTTCCTAAATCGATATCGGGGTCATCTGCTGCTTTCCTAACTTTTAGCGCTATTGCAGGCAAGGTTGGTAGTACTAATGCATCTTGTTTAATTTTTTCGACAAGTATGGTGTAAAGTGCATTTTCTGCGCTCATAAAAGTCCTTTGTTATAGTGTTGTAATATACATAAAGCTAGCACAAAATATTGAAATTTCAGTAATTAAAAGTTTATTTGTAATGTTTTTTCGTTTTTAACAATAGGCGCCAAAGTAGTAAAGAGCTCAGTAACTAAAAACTAGCGACAAAGTCATTGATTAAGATCAAGCTTTGACAACAAAAACCAACACTAAAAACGAGATTAAATTATAATTCGCGGCCAATTTTACTACCCTGACTGTTGATATGCTAAAGCCTGAATTACTCTCTCCCGCGGGAAGCCTGAAAAATATGCGCTACGCTTTTGCCTATGGTGCCGATGCGGTATACGCAGGCCAGCCTAGGTACTCACTAAGAGTTCGCAACAACGAATTTAGCTTAGAAAACATCAAAATTGGTATTGATGAAGCACATGCTTTAGGTAAAAAATTCTATTTGGTCAATAACATTGCCCCACACAACAGCAAATTAACCACTTTTCTTCGTGATATAAAACCTGTAATTGCCATGGGACCTGATGCGTTAATTATGTCTGATCCAGGCTTGATTATGATGGTACGAGAAAACTTTCCTGATATGCCTATTCATCTATCAGTGCAAGCTAATGCGGTAAACTGGTCAACAGTAAAATTTTGGTATCAACAAGGCATTGAACGTGTGATTCTTTCCCGCGAACTCTCACTTGATGAAATTGAAGAAATACGCTTTCGCTGTCCAGAGGTAGAGCTAGAAGTTTTTGTCCATGGCGCACTGTGTATGGCCTATTCTGGTCGTTGCTTATTATCAGGTTACATGACTAAGCGGGATCCGAATCAAGGTACTTGTACTAACTCTTGCCGCTGGAAGTATGACAGTCATCCAGCAAAAGAAACCGAAACCGGTGACATTATTGCCAAGCAGCCTGCCGAGATATATCTGCCGGAACAAAAACCATTTGAAGACGTGGTGTTATTACAAGAGCAAGGCCGCCCAGGTGAATATATGCCGGCTTTTGAAGATGAACACGGCACATACATCATGAATTCAAAAGACTTACGTGCTGTCGAGCATGTAGAGCGCTTAGTAAAAATGGGTGTGCATTCGTTAAAAATTGAAGGCCGTACTAAATCATTTTACTATTGTGCTCGTACTGCACAAATTTATCACCAAGCGATGTTAGATGCGGTAGATAACAAACCCTTTAATCAACATTTAAATAGCGATTTAGAGCATTTAGCACATCGGGGTTATACTGAAGGCTTTTTAAAGCGTCATCGCCCTAGTGAAACACAAAATTATGATTACGGTTATTCCAAAAGTGATACTCAACAATTTGTCGGCGAAGTTATCGGCCGTAATCATGAGACCGGGTTAATCGAAATTGACGTTAAAAATAAATTTTTGCTTGGTGACGAACTCGAGCTAATGACGCCAAAAGGTAACAAAAGCTTTACCTTAACTCGCATGGAAAACTTTAAAGGTGAAGCTGTCGATGATGCTAAAGGCTCGGGGCATAAAGTAGCTATTGCCATTGATAGCGATGTAGATTTATCATTTGGTATTATTATGCGTTACTTAACTGACGGTGGTACTACCCGTCACCCATTTACATAAAATCAGGATAAATAAGCGTGGCATTACTGATTGAAAACAGCTGTATTAACTGTGACATGTGCGATCCAGAGTGTCCTAATGAGGCGATTTCAATGGGTGATGATGTCTATGAAATTGATGTCGAAAAATGCACAGAATGTGTTGGTCATTATGACAAACCGACCTGTGTCTCGGTTTGCCCAATCGATTGTATAAAACCTGATCCTGAAAAAGTAGAGGATGAAGATACCTTATTAGCTAAGTTTCTGCGCATGCATGGTTAAAAGCTTAGGTTCATAATTGCTGATAGTAACTTCACTTACAAAAGGTAAAAAAGGAGACTATTTCGTCTCCTTTTTGATATTCACCACGCCATGCTATTAAAGTATCACACTGAAATAGCCGCTTTAATATGCGGATGAGCCTGATAGTTTTGTAATTCAAAATCTTCAAAGGTAAAATCAAAAATGCTTTTCACCTCCGGGTTAATCCACATACTTGGCAATGCTAAAGGCTCACGAGATAGTTGTTCATCAACTTGTTCAAGATGATTCAAGTATAAATGTGCGTCACCAAAAGTATGAACGAAGTCGCCTAACGCTAAATCACAAACTTGTGCAATCATCATAGTAAACAGTGCATAGCTGGCAATATTAAACGGAACACCAAGAAATATATCAGCACTTCGCTGATACAGCTGACAGCTTAATTTGCCATTTAAGACATAAAATTGGAACAAAGTATGACAGGGTGGTAAGGCTTGCTTACCTATTGCGGCATTAGCCTTTGGACTAATTGATGTATCGGGTAATAATGCAGGGTTCCACGCAGTAATAATATGTCGACGTGAGTCTGGATTATTTTTCAAGTCAGCAATTAACTGCGCTAATTGATCAATTGTTTCACCATTTTGTGCTGGCCAATTACGCCATTGCACACCGTAAACAGGTCCTAGTTCACCCTCTTCAGTTGCCCAATCATCCCAAATTTTCACACCATTTTTCTTTAAATAAGCAATATTTGATTCACCTTTAATAAACCATAGTAGCTCATGAATGATTGACTTAAGATGACACTTCTTCGTGGTCACTAATGGAAAACCTTTAGCAAGATCAAAACGCATTTGATGGCCAAATATACTTTTAGTGCCGGTACCGGTACGATCCGATTTTTCAACACCTTCATCTCTGACATGTCGCATTAAGTCTAGATATGCTTTCACTAGGATTTCCTTTAATATTATTTATGAGAACCGCTGTATTGTGCCAAATGTCTTGCTGCAATTACAGTGAATTTAACCCTTAGTAGCACATCATTTTAATCGCCACTAACATCAAAAATACAGCGAAGCCTTTTTTCAAATACCTTAAAGGCAATTTGGCACCCGCTTTTACCCCTAAGGGTGCAAATAATGACGAGGTTGAAACAATACCTAATAGCGCCGGCAAATAGATATAGCCGATACTCCATGCCGGTAGTTCACTCTGTCCAAAACCAATCACCACATAACCCAAAGCACCGAATAAAGCGACAATAATGCCACTAGCGGTAGCCACGCCAATAGCCTGGCGCATAGATAATGAACAATACATTAAAATGGGTACCAGTATCGCCCCACCAGCAATGCCCATTAGACTTGCCAGTATGCCGGTAAAAAGCCCAATAAATTGCAGTGCCCAATTCGTCGGTAGCGCCACGCTGCGTTCAATTTTAATCGATAAAAGCATGTAAGCAGCTAAAATAAGCACTGCACTGGCGAATAAAATGGTTAACGCTTGTAACGACAATAGTCCCGCAATAACAGCCCCTAACATAGCTCCCATAGCCACAGAGAGTGCTAAACGCTTTGCTACTGGCCAAGGAATGTTACCATTTTTATGGTGAGCAAAAGCAGCAGAAGATGAAGTGAAAATAATCGATGCTAGCGATGTTGCCAGTGCCATTGGAAAGGCGAGTTCTGCACTTATGCCAAGCAAAGGTAATAAATAAACTAACACCGGCACAATGATCAGCCCACCACCGATGCCCAATAAGCCGGCAAAAAAACCAACTACTGCCCCCATTATCGCACAAGCGAAAAAAACACTAATAAACATGGCAATAACTTATATTAAAATGAAGATTTAATGTGGCTGAACAAACATTATTGTTATCTGGCATGGACAAAGTCTCCTAAGCCTAATTCAACTAACTGTTCATGCATATAACTATGCACACTCACCGTATTTTTTAGGCTCAATACTTTAGTTAAAATTTGCTGTAACTTTTGGTACTCAACATGCCGTATCACCCATTTTACTTTCGCAATACTATGAGCACTCATACTTAGCTTTTTATAGCCCATAGCCATCAGTAACAAAGCTCCTGTGGCCTCATTAGCTAACTCTCCACAAATACTTAATGGCACATTTCGCTTGTGACTTATTTGCGCAATATACTGCAGTGCACGTAAAACAGCCGGATGGTAAAAGTCATACAAACTAGCCACTCGACTATTATTACGATCAACCGCGAGTAAGTATTGTGTTAAATCATTACTACCAACCGAGAAAAAATCAACTTTATCGGCTAAGTCTTCTAACTGAAAAATCACGCTGGGTACTTCAATCATCACCCCAATTTTTGGTCTAACTAAAGCTTCACGTTCATGACTAGATAGTTCAGAGCTTAGTTCATAATACGCTTGATTAATCAATCTTATCGCCTCATCGACCTCGGTGATACTAGAGATCATTGGTAACATAATAGCCAAATTACCCAAACCGTAATTTGCCCTCAGCATTGCACGAATTTGTACTAAAAATATCTCTGGATGATCTAAGGTAATACGAATGCCACGCCAGCCAAGAAAAGGATTAGCTTCGATAATGGGAAAATAAGGCAATGATTTATCACCACCAACATCTAAAGTCCGCATAGTAACGGGTTTACCAGAAAATGACTCTAACACTTGCCGATATAATGCGGTTTGTTCTAATTCAGATGGGAAGCAGCTGCGATTCATAAAGGGAATTTCGGTGCGATACAAACCAACCCCCTCAGCGCCCACATTTTGAGAATACTCAAAGCCCGAAGACAAGCCCGCATTGACCAATAAACTCATACTATGACCATCTTTTGTCAACGCTGGTAAGTGTTCAACCTCTTTAACTTGTGCTTGTAGTTGGTGCTCTGCCGCTAATATATAGTGATATTCACTAATTAACGCCTCACCTGGTGTCACATAGAGTTGATAAGCATAACCATCTAAAATAGCATGTTTTTGATGTAGCTGACGAATCGCCAAGTACTCAACGCCCATGATAGCGGGAATATTTAATGCTTTCGCTAAAATTGCCGTATGCGAATTATTCGAGCCGGTTAAGGAAACAATACCTAGTAGCCCAAGGTGCTGATGCTCCGCTAACATTGCCGCACTGACATCTTCAGCAACTAAAATAAACTTTTCCGGTAGCTGTTGATCATGTTCAGCTAAATTTTGAATATTATTCAGTAAACGATTACCTAAATCTTTGATATCGTAGGCACGTTCACGGAGATATTCATCATCTAAGGCTTCAAACTTTACCACATAGCTATCGACAATTAATTTTAATGCACTTTCAGCATTCCAACCCTGTTTTATTTTAGCAATAACTTCGACTTTAAAATTATCACTGCCCAGTAGTTGTTTATAGACATCAAAAATATCGAGGCTACTGTCTGATATGATCTTTTTAAGTTTCTCACTCATTTGAGAAAATTCAGCAAAAGTTCGATCAACAGCATTATCAAAAATAATTAACTGCTGTGCAATATTCCCGTCTTTGGTAAGGGCAATCGTGGTCAAATCAGCTTTCGGATGCACCACAATCATCTGGCCTATAGCAACACCAGGTGCGCCACCAATGCCCTTATGATGTTGGCCAATACTTTGCTTACCATGATATTCAAGCAAACCTTGTGCTTCAACATTAACTAAAGCGTTAGCAAGTTGGGCAGATAGTGTCACCAAAAACGCTTCTTCATTTTCAGTAAACACACGAGCATGTTCTTGTTGAACCGTCAGTATCCCTAGCACTTTACGTTGATGAATAATTGGCGTACCTAAAAAAGCTTGAAAATGATCTTCTTGCACCTCAGGTGCATGAATAAAATCAGGATGTTGCTGAGCGTTAGCAATATTAATCGGCTCTTCTCGTTGTCCAACAAGACCAACAAGTCCTTCAGTAAAACCAATACTGGTTCGGCCAAAAGCATCTTGTGCTAGGCCATTAGATGCCATTAATAAGAAATGTTGTTTTTGATGATCAGCTAAATATACCGAACAGCATTGAGTAGCTAGTGCTTCTTTAACTTGACTAACCAAGTGCATTAAAGCTTGATCAAGCTCTGATGCTTGGCTAAATTCTAAGACAATTCGGCGCAAAATCGTAAGCATTATAATCCCTATAATAAAGTTATTTACTGTACATTTAACAATGCAGGTTATGTAAGGCTGCTAGCTAATCAGCTGATAGTATTAGGAGCAGTTATGTCATCCATGCTCATAACGCTAATATTGATACCAAGGATATTATAAAAATGGGTATTACGGCAATAATTTCAAACTAAATAGCTCACCGAAGTGAGCTATTTTACAAGACATAATAATAATCTAAAGTACCATCGTTAAGCACGTCGTCGACGACGTTCTTGGCGATAACTTGGCATTGCTGCTAAAGCAAATTCTTTCATCACCTTGCGATAAACTTCACGTTTAAATGACACAACTTGTCTTACTGGGTACCAGTAAGACACCCAACGCCAGTCGTCAAATTCAGGATGATTTGAATGTAATAAATCAACCGCTGACTCTGGTGCCGTCAATTTCAGTAAAAACCATTTCTGCTTTTGACCAATACAAACCGGCAAGCTCTCGTGTCTAATTAACCTTTTTGGTAATTTATATCTTAACCAATGCTTAGTGGTAGCCACAATTTTAACATGCTCAGGTTTTAAACCGACTTCTTCGTCTAATTCCCGATACATAGTTTGCTCTGCGGATTCACCCTCATCAACGCCACCTTGTGGATATTGCCAAGAATGCTGACCAAAACGCCTTGCCCAAAATACTTGTCCCCTATCATTGATTATTACTATGCCGACATTGGCTCGATAGCCTTCGGCATCTATCAAAGGAACTCCTGACAGCATTAAATAATGCTTTGATTCTTCCACACTCTGCACTTTTGGGCAAATACTTATTAACAGAAATATTGCGAATATATCTGTATCGATGGTTGTTTGCTATTAACATTGCGTGGTTTGCCAATAACAAAAAAATAATTGCCTTGCTCAAAGCCTCATTGCTGACTGATAATAAGTTAAATCAAATTAATTGAAGGGTCAGTGTTGAGCACCACAATACCTAAAAGCGAAGCCGAGTTGCTAAAACGAGCACAAAACCTTGCCGGTATGACGCTAGGAGAAGTTGCACGATCAATTAATGTTGCAGTACCTAAAGATCTGAAGCGAGAAAAAGGCTGGATAGGTCTGTTATTAGAGCAAGTACTTGGCGCAAGTGCAGGCTCTCGGCCAGAGCCCGACTTTCCACATTTAGGTATTGAGCTAAAATCATTGCCAATTAACTACCAAGGCAAACCTTTAGAAACAACTTTTGTTTGCGTTGCGCCACTCACTGGCTTAGTTGGTGCAAGCTGGCAAACCAGCCACATCCGTAATAAGCTAGCGCGTGTATTGTGGATCCCCGTAGTATCTGAACGTAGTATTCCAGTAGCAGAACGCATCGTCGGCAGCGCTTTTATTTGGTCACCGTCACCAGAAGAAGAACATTTACTTGCTTTAGACTGGCAAGAGCTGACCGATATGATAGTACTTGGTAATGTGGAGAATATTCATGGTCGACATGGTCAAGTATTACAGTTACGGCCCAAAGCAGCCAACAGCCAAGCAAAAACTCAAGCATTTAATCGCCATGGTCAACCCTTTATGACTTTACCACGTGGCTTTTATTTAAAAACCGGCTTTACACAAGCACTATTAAACAAATATTTACGAATAAATTAATTAAAAATCCAATATAAAAAATTGTTTTGACCAGATAACAATAAAAATATAATCATCTAAGCGTAGATAAAACTTTCTAAGCAGGCTATAAATTACATAACATTCAATACTGTTTTTCTTATATGAAGTTTGGCAATAAGTTTGATCGTTACATTGCAGTTATATTTTTCGTTACTATTGTTACGGTTATTCTAGCATCCTATTTAACTCTAAAAGATGTAATAAATACTCATAACAAACAAGTACAAAGCGCTATAACGCCATTATTTTCATTAGTCACCAGTGAAATACTTCGCCCGTTAGGTGTTGCCAATTTTATGGCTAACAATCAATTTATTATCGACTACGCTAGCCAGCAAGCAATAGAAAAAGATTACATAGTTACTTATCTTAGAAAAATTTCCGACTCATATAATATGATGGCCTTTATTGCCTTAGAAAAGCATAATGTCATGCTCGATTCCAATGGCAAAGAATCAACATTACAAAGTGAGGATACAGAATGGTTTCATCGCCTTAAAAACCTATCTGGCAATCAATTTAGCGATATAGGCAATGCGCAAAATCCTCACTTATATTTTGATAATAGAATTTTTAATCAGCAAGGCGAATTCATTGGTTTTACCGGTGTTGGCATTGACCTAAATTATTTTGCCAGTAAATTTCAAGAATACAATGACCGTTTTGGTTTTGAATTATTTTTTGTTGATGAAAATGGTGTTATCACCCTATCATCAAGTAACATTATGAAATCAGAAAGCCTCCATCGCAAAGGATTAATCACCCGATTAAGTGACTTACCTTGGCACCGTTCACTTATCAAAAATAATCAAGCTGATGCAAGCTTAAGCGCAGAAGTCATGTATACCACTGAGGATGGTTTGTTAATATCTCAAATGCCAATTCAAGAGTTAAATTGGCGCATGTTTATTGTTTCACCACCGGCAGCGCACCAAAATGAATATTGGAAAATATTTATTGGTCGATTTTTACTGTTTCTTTTTATTGCGATTATTTTTTACTTGATACTTTTAAACAGCATTAATTATTTAAAATCACGTTTAATTAAGCACTCTGAAACAGATTTCCTGACCCAATTACCTAATCGTAGCCATATTCATTGGCGCTTTGATGATCTAGCCAAAGCGAACAAAAATCTTTGTGTTGTTTTAGCTGACATTGATAATTTCAAACATATAAATGACACCTATGGACATTTAGTTGGCGATGATGTCTTACGCATTATTTCAGAACAACTATCAAAAACCTTACGCAAAATAGACGTTGTTGGACGCTGGGGCGGCGAAGAGTTTGTCATGCTATTACCTGAGACTACAGCAAACCAAGCACACACTATTGTCGAACGAATAAGGGAAAATATTGCATGTATTTCTTTCCCAATATCAACCACCAGTGGTTCATTCAGCACGACCATCAGTTTTGGCATTTGCCAATTGCCATTACAAGATAAAACCATCGAAGACTACATTGAAGGTGCTGATAAAGCCTTATACGAAGCTAAAAGCAGCGGAAAAAATCAAAGTGTGATTTTTAATTAAAATTAATATGATTTAGTGGTATTTATTTCTTAGCATGAAGTGTAATGGTTTGGCTCATACTAGCATTGCTTTTGCTCGCAATGGTTTGCCAATGTGTATTGGCGGCTTCTAAGCAAACAAATTCATTTTCACCTTGATCATGAACATCCAACATTTTTTCAGCATCTTTGCCAGGATTCCATAATACCCACTGCTGGCAACCTTGGCTTGATACTTCAATCTCCCGCAGCCAATTATGATCAACAATCGTTACACTGTCGCTGCGGTGATAAATGCGGTCAATCGGACCTGTACAATGCCTTAATAACGACTGTTGATCATCAATACCACTCAATTTATCATCAAAGCTAGTATTATTTAGCGCAGAAATTTCAACATGTTGTGGGTTACTGACACAAAAATAACTATGTAATGCACCAGTATAATCCACCGCTTGGGCTGATAAGTTTTTCATAGTTAAGTGCTGTTCAAATGACTTACCAAACACCAATGATTGGCTTAGTTCAAAAGCTGCTGGCCAATCAGGAGAAAGTTTATCACCCGAGAAAGATAAAACTATTTTAACGTTTGATGATGACATATGAATATCAGTTAGCTGCCACTGACTTTGTCGAGCAAAACCATGATTAGCCGCTTTACTAATATCGCCATTTGCTAACTTAACCTCACCACCAAACCACGGCCAGCAAAGCGGTATGCCACCTCGTATAGCTTTGCCTTCACTGTATTGGCTATCATCACTCAGCCAAAATACTGCTTGCTCATCCTTTGGCTGCCAAGTAAGTACTTGCCCACCATATAGACTCAGTGAACCTTGGCCATGTTGATGAAAAAATCGTAACCCTTGCAAACCATCACTAAGCTCAAAGCATTCAACTCGACCAAACTCGTTCTCTAGTATTACGCCTAATTGTAGCTTGTCTATCATGTCATTCTATCTCGCAGTTAATCTTGCTGCTATGGCTTGAGTACCAAACAATATTAGTTATTTTAGGTAATTAAAGTGCTGGATGATAGCACTAAAGTATTCATCACAACTTACAGGTAACGCTAAACTAGAGTGTTTTGGGATGAAAATATAGTGCTGTGAATACTTAGTACTATAAAGACATGGCTCAGTGAAGGAATAATCGAATAAAAACATAATCTAGTGAGGGCATAGTCTAAGGAGAAAACAATTTACTAAAACATAAAAAAGCCACGTATTAACGTGGCTTTTAAAGTATTACTCGCCTATGCGAGTTAAATTATTTCACGTAAGCTTTCGGCATATCACTTTTTGTTGTATAGCGGTCACGTAAAGCATCTTGACGACTTTCGGTTGAATACTCTTTACCGGCAATCCAAATTTTACTGACCTTAGAGCTTAATTCGAATGGGTCAGCACTCCACAACACTAAATCAGCCGTTTTCCCAATGGCTATTTTTCCGCTATCAAGATTGAATGCGTCAGCAACATTTGCCGTTACTGATGCCAATGCTGCGCTGCGTGTTAAGCCATTGGCAATGGCATTACCAGCATGAAAACGCAATTGATAAAGATTGTGAGTATCACCATTAACGGTCAAAGCTACCTTAACGCCAGCCTGAGTTAATTTACCGGCATTTTCTAATGAAGCATGTAAAGAGTCAAAACTGCCCGGTAAGTTATCTAGTGCGGCCACCACAACCGGTACTTCTGCTGCAGCTATTTTATCAGCAACTAAAACCGCATCCGCAGCACCGACTAACACAAGCTCTAATGAAAATGTTTCTTTAAGCTTTAGTAATGCTAATAAATCCGTGGCACGGTCAGCATAAGCGATCAAGGCTTTTTCACCATTGAGTAAAGCATTAACTACTTGTGCTTTACGACTCGGCTCTTTTGCTTCTTTTTTATCTTTGGTATTTTTCTTTTTAGCTTTCGCTAACGCTTTTGTCGCATCTTCTAGTTGCTCATGCAAATTTTGCAGTGATAACGCTCGAGAGCCTTTACTTTTAGCACCTAAATCAATAACCACATTATTATTGCTAATACGCACGCTGTTAAATTCTCCAGAGAGATCAGCAACAAAAGTTTGGCCTTTGAACATATCATCACCACCATGAGGCGCAACAACATTACTGGTAATACCGCCCTTACGACTGTATGGGATAACTGTCGAACGTGGATTAAACGCTAAGCTTGCATCAAAGGTAATATCGGCTTTTTTATCAGCGCCATCACGACTACGAGAAACCGCACCAACTTCAACTAAACCAAGTTGGTTCATAGAGCCAATAAATCCAGGTGTTAGAATTCGTCCTTTAGCATCAATAGTGACATCAGCGGTAATTTTTTCAGGATTAATAGCAATCACTTTGCCATTTTCAATAACCACAGTAGCATTCTCAAGCACACCTTGGTCAGTTACGGTATGCACGGTGGCATTAGTAATAGCAAAGCTTTCGGCAAAGCTTGCTGTTGAACTCGCTAGCGCCAGAGCAATCAGCGATGATTTAAATAGTTTAAAATTCGTCATTATTTTCACCTTATCTCTGACCTAACAGGAAATCACTTTTTGCTTGGTACTTTTCGTCAAAACGGTCGAAAATTTTCGCACCATCAACAAATACTTGCTCAGCTTGCGCATAAACACTAAATGGATTTTGATTCCAAATAACCACATCAGCATTTTTTCCTGCTTCTAAGCTACCGGTTTTATCTGCTAAACCAAGTGATTTAGCGGCATTGGCGGTGATCCACGTAATCGCTAATTCAGGCGCTATAGCAAAGCCATTTTCATTAGCACGGTACATAACCTTACCCGCTTCTTGGTTCAAGCGTTGAATAGTATTAGCAGAGTCTGAATGCACGATTGCACACGAATTTTTGACTGCATTCACAATCGCTACATTTTCATGCACCATGTCATAAGCTTCCATTTTAAAGCCCCACCAGTCTGGCCACATGGCAGCACAATTACCGTTTTCAGCTAAGCTGTCAGCGATTTTATATGCTTCTATCGCATGATGGAATGTCCCCGAGTTATAGTTAAACTCTTTACCCAGATCGATCATCATCGCCATTTCTTCAGCTTTATAACAATGGTTATGAATTAAAATATCACCATCTAACACACCTTTTAAGGTGTCTAGCTCTATATCACGAACAGGTGCAATTGGATTTTTGCCAGCGGCATAATCACGGTCATATTTTTCCCATGCCCGTTTATATTCAGTAGCTTCTGCCCATGCCATTCTATAACCGGCCATATTACCCATACGCGTTGATGGTAATACTTTACGACTGCCATAAACTCGCTTGGGATTTTCACCACAAGCCATTTTTAAGCCATAGGGTGCATCCGTAAATTTCATACCTTGCATCGTTGGGCTAGGTACATTGTGTAAAGTAACCCCACGACCACCGAATAAATTGGCTGAGCCTGGTAGAATTTGCAAGGTCGTAATACCACCAGCACGTGCTGCTTCAAAACCTGGGTCTTGTGGCCAAACACTATGCTCAGCCCATACTTCAGACGTATTAGGCGAAGTCATTTCATTGCCATCAGAATGCGACTCAACCGACGGGCTTGGATAAACCCCTAAATGTGAATGTACATCAATAATACCCGGCGTTATCCATTTACCATTTGCATCAATTTCAACCGCCCCATCAGCACTTAAATTTTTACCAATTTTATTGATTTTACCGTCGACCATCAAAACATCAGCATTATCCATACGAGTCCCCGTACCTGTCAGTACGGTAGCATTTTTAATCAGTGTTGTTTGTAGCGGTAATACTTGATAAGTACTTGGGTATGGGTTTTTATTTATCACCACTTTTTCATCTTGCTGTTCGTTTTGCAAACAACCGGTTAAGGCAACAGAAAGTGCTGCCATCACTAGCGATGGGAGAAATTTTTGCATAAGATATTTCCTGTATTACTGCATAAATTGCAAAAAACATTATGTCATTTTGGCAATTTTTTATATGAGTTTATTATTAACGTGAACTACTGACGTAATTTATAATTATTAATACTACAGTATTATGAAATGTCTCTGACAACAAGCCAGAGATAAAGGGGAGTTATGCAATTGCGTTGAACTGTCAGCTATCTGCGATAAATGGGCTAAGCAGTAGGCTATAATTCAAAATCATCAAAGTCAAAATCACTGCTGTTATCAATTCGCGGCTTACTCGGTGCATCAAGTAGAGACGCTTGTTTATTTTCAACAATTACTTCCGCAAGCTTAACTTTAACAGGTTGGTTTTTACGCTTCTTACGTTGCTGACAGCGCTTAATAATTTTCTGACGCTGAACAGAATCTGATGACAGCCAATTTAAGCGTTCGTCTCGGGTACGAAAACAGCCTAAGCATTGGCCTTTATCATCAGACTGACAAACACCAATGCAAGGACTAGGCACATCAAAAAATTCTAATTGCATTTATTTATACTTAAATTAAATTGCCTTATTAAACAGATACGATAAGTATAGCTTATCGCATCTTATCGCCTATTTAACCTAGTTTATCTGTCGCAATATGGTAATCAGGATCTTCAATGACATTGATTTCCACTAAGCTACCCGCTTTAGTTAACAGCTGCGTACATTCTTTACTTAAATGTCTTAAATGCATTTGCTTACCACGGTTAATATAACGCTCCGCTAAAGTATCAATCGCTTCTATAGCTGAATGATCGGCTACGCGAGAGTTTTTAAACTCAACAATGACATCATTGCTATCGTTTTCCATATCAAATTGCTCTAAAAAGCTTGATACCGAGCCGAAAAATAAAGGGCCATTGACGTCATAAACTGTTGAGCCTTTACCATCAACTGAACGATGAACAATAACGTGTTTAGCATGTTCCCAAGCAAAAACTAGTGCTGAAACAATAACGCCTACCACAACCGCGATAGCTAAATCAGTTGCCACAGTAACCGCTGAAACTAAGATGATAACAAAAGCATCTGCTTTGGGTACTTTACCTAATATACGTATGCTCGACCATTCGAACGTGCCAATCACGACAATAAACATCACGCCAACCAGTGCCGCTAGAGGGATTTGCTCAATAAGACTTGAAGCAAATAAAATAAAGCCCAGTAAGGCAAGTGCCGCTGTAACACCTGACATACGGCCGCGACCACCAGAGTTTACATTGATCATTGATTGACCAATCATCGCACAACCACCCATACCTCCAAAGAAGCCAGTAACTGTATTCGCTGCACCTTGAGCAACACATTCTTTATTACCATGACCACGAGTACCGGTTAGTTCGTCGATTAATGTCAATGTTAATAACGACTCAATCAAACCAATCGCAGCTAAAATAAACGCAAAAGGTAAAATAACGTATAACGTTTCTAAGTTAAATGGCACATTAGGAATATTAAATTGTGGTAAACCACCGGCAATAGATGCCATCGGATCATTGGTCATATCACGAACAAAATCAACTACGGTACGTGCATCCAAATCAAGACTTTGCACTAAAATAGTAACAACGACTATCGCCACAAGTGATGACGGTACTGCTTTGGTTAGTTTTGGTAAAAAGTGGATAATAGCCATAGTTAACGCGATTAAACCCACCATAATCATTAATTGACTGCCTTGCATCCAAGCTAATACGCCATTCTCATCAGTAACTTTAAATTGCCCTAACTGAGCAAGGAAAATAACAATAGCTAAGCCGTTAACAAAACCTAACATAACGGGGTGAGGTACTAAGCGGATAAACTTACCCAGCTTAAATATACCAGCCAGTATTTGTAGCAGACCTGTTAGCACCACGGTGGCAAATAGGTACTCAACACCATGAATAGCCACCAAGCTCACCATCACAACCGCCATAGCACCTGTGGCACCAGAAATCATACCTGGACGCCCACCAAAGATAGAGGTAATTAACCCCACCATAAAAGCAGCATACAAACCAACAAGAGGCTCAACTCCGGCGACAAAGGCAAAAGCAACAGCTTCAGGTACTAATGCTAAGGCGACTGTAAAGCCCGACAAGACATCATTTTTTAAATTTGCCACTTTACTGGCGTGTAATTCAAACATTATTTTCTCAACTTTGATTAGAACATCAAAAGTACAAGCCCAAATTTATTAACTTGGCTTGTACTTAAATACTTTAGGTATAGACCCGAAACCACCTAATGACAGGTAATCTAAACAAAAATCGTTATCTTTCGGGGCTTGAAGGCGCGGGAATACTATAGATATATAGCTAAAAAGTCAATATATGCTCAAAATTACATCAAGATTTTCAAGCAAATAACAAGTCTATGCCAAAGCATAAAATTGATTTTTAGCGCAGAACATTTCTTAACTCAAATAGTGCCAGTTAGTTAGAATTAACCACTAATAATTGATTCCCGTTCATTTAAAAAGGCTTTAATTTCATCACGAGAGCCCAAAATATGTTGTTGCAACAAGGCAACTGCTTTTTCAACGTTACGTGCTTTACATAGCGCTAAAATTTCATTGTGTTCCGATTCTGCTTTAGAAATACCACCAGCCCAAAGTAAATGCATACGAATATAACGGTCAGCATTTTTATTGAGCATATTAACTAAAACTTGAGTTTGTGGACGTTCTGCCTCGGAGTATAAGCAATTATGGTAATCTGAATTAAGTTCACTCCAGGTGTTAGCCGCATTTTCTTTGCCAAGTGCTTTATCAAGCCTTTTCAGTAATTGTGTTGCTTCTTCCAATTTTTCATTGCTAAGACGTGGCAATGAGTTTGCCAATAAATCAGCTTCTAGCATCGCACGTAACTCAAACAGCTCATCTACCTGATCAGCATTTAGCTCGGTTGCCGTTGCCCCTTTATGTGGTTCAAAAACCACTAAACCTTCACCCTCAAGTTGTAGTAAAGCTTCTCTTACTGGAATTCGGCTAACATTTAACTCGCTTGCAAGCGCAGCTTGTCTTAAAGGTTGCCCCGCTTGAATCTCACCACTTAAGATTTTCTCTCTCAGTGTTTCCACAACTAATTGCGTTCTGGTTTTATATACTATGCTCATACTGGGCTTCCTGAAAATATTGCCGCTATTATAAATAACCACACGTTAAACACAAAAAAGGCCGATATTAATCAATCAACTTCAAATTTGGACTTAGCTGTTCGGTATTACTTCCTTGTTCTGTTTGCAAAGGCACTTTAACAACAAAGCAGCAGCCATGATCGCTTGCAACAACTTTAATACTCCCGCCCAACTTAGTGTTGACTAAATTGTAAACTATATTCATACCTAAGCCTGAGCCACCGAAGCCACGTTTAGTAGTGACAAAAGGGTCAAATATTTTATCTTTTATTTTCTCATCCAAACCTTTGCCATTATCCTGATATATTAATATTAGGCTTTCTTTATTCACTTGAAATTCAATGGATATTTCACCTTCCATACGATTTTCAAAGCCATGGATATGTGAGTTGGTCAAAAAATTTGTCAGTATTTGATTCCATGCACTTGGAAAAGTAAACACATTCAATGCTTCATCAATTTTTATCTTAATCGTATAGTTTTTTTGTTTAAATAAGGTTTTAACAGTATTTACAACGTCATTAACATGTCGGTACAAATTTATATTGATCTTGGGATCAGTGTGATGCTCAACCGCGACAGATTTAAAGCTTCGAATTAAATCAACCGCTTTATTTAAACTACGTTCAATAATTTGCTCGTATTCAACGAACAGATTTAAAATTGAGGTTAATTGTTTTCTTGTCAGCTTCTCATCAATAAGTGATTGATTCAATTCTGATATCTTTTCCTTTAAAGCACTGACTGACGTTACGCAAATACCTAAAGGGGTATTAACCTCATGGGCAACTCCGGCAACTAATTGCCCAAGTGAAGCCATTTTTTCTGACTGTACCAGCTGATCTTTTGCTAAGGTTAATTCATTTAAAGATTGTTGTAAGTGTTGATTGATTTCAGCGAGTTTGGCTGTACGCTCATAAACTTTTATCTCTAAATCACCATTGAGATTAATTAAGGCATTTTCAGCATCTTCTAGCTGAATAATATCGTCCTTGAGTGTCAAGCGCATATCATTAATGGCTGATACGAGTTCATCAAGCTCATCGGTTCTTTCACCACAATTTTCGAGTATTAAAGGAGTGTCTATACTTTGCCCTGTCATCGCTTTCGAATATAGGGTGATGCGATATAGGTGGCGAGTAATAAGCCAATGAACAATAAAAAAAGTACAGAAGGCAACAATAAAAATCTTAATAAATTCTGAAACTACAATAAAGCCAGCTCTCTGTTGTAGCTCTTGATAAATATCTTGATAATCAGCAGATATGACCATATTGCCAATACTGTTACCTTCAAAAATAATCGGATAGCTTTCTGTTTTTTTAAGCGCATCGGTAGTATCACCAACTTGATATACTTTACCGAAGCTCGTGGTTATTTTTACATGACGAATATCAGCTAAACGTAAAATCCCATCAATTTGTTGTCGAACTAAAGGTTCATTAAAGTCCCACAAACTGGTTGATATTGATTGATTAAAACTAAGTTCAATATCATTAAAGCGCTCATCAAGCTTAGAGACACCGCTTTGAAAGTCCACATATAGCTGAATCATAGTTGAGCACACAGACAGCAAAGCACTGCAGAGGAAAATATAAATAAAGACTCGTCGACTTAATTTACTATTAAAAGCACCCTTATTATCCATTACTTCATCCACGCAATGTTTTTTATCACAGATAAAACCTATAAGAATTATCTAAGCACATGTATATATCCTTAAATCGTAACACTATTTAAATAATAGTGGGCAATAATGTCAAATAACAAACTCATTAATTTTTATCAATATTATGTACAACGCCGAAGCTAAAGGCCTTCTTTAGCATAATGAATAAATCACTATGATTAAAAAGTAACTTTCACTAGATAAAAAATAATACAACTGAGTTTACCGTAGAATTAAAAAACCAACCTTGAGCTAAGTTATCTGTTATTGAAGTACTGTGTTGTAGAAGTATTAACTCTTTGGACATTATTATATTTTAGGTCTTGTCCGATTACCGCTAGTTATTTACATTGCCTAGCGTATCATCAAAGAAAAATTTGCCAAAGTAATAAAGGTATCACTATGACTAAAAATAAAATATGTTAAATGTTGCGGTTTGTGAAAAAGCACGCTTAAGCCGTGATGCTCGTTTTGATGGCAAATTTTTTACTGCCGTTTTCACTACTGGCATTTTTTGTCGTCCGGTGTGCCCCGCTAGAGCTCCAAAGCCTGAAAATGTAACCTATTACGAAAGTGCGGAATTAGCGCAACAATCGGGTTTTCGTCCCTGTAAACGTTGTTTTCCTCAACTGGCACCAAGCTTACCGCTACCAAGAAAAATAAAGCAAATTAGCCAAGCCTATTATGAAAACAATTACAGTTTACAAAAATGCGCTCAACAACTAGATATGAGTGAAAGGCAAATTCATCGTATTTTTATAAAATATTATGGCTTACCGCCGAGTGAATTCTTTCATCAACAACGTTTATTGCTTGCCCATAAACTACTTATTTCGACATCATTAAGTATGACCAACATCGCTTTTGCCTCTGGTTTTAATAGCATACGACGTTTTAATGAAGTCATTATGCAAACTTACAAAACCACACCCAGTGATATCAGAGGTAAAAAAGTCATCAGCGCTGAAAACCAAGTTACTATATTATTGCCATATAAAGCACCTTTTGACTGGCCGCTTATGCTGAGTTTTTTCCAAACAAGAAAAATGAGTAATATTGAAGAGATTAATACTGAGCATTATTTTCGTACCCTAGCGTTGGATGACTGCAGAGGCTGGCTAAAAGTTAGTCATCACGAAAGTAAGAATGCTTTGAACTTAACCGTTAAGTTAACTGACTACAGTTATTTGCACCAAGTCATTGTACGGGTTCGCCGTATGTTTGACTTAGATGCTGACATGCAAATCATTCATCAGCACTTAATAAAACATCCCAAGCTAGCAGCTGTTATCGAACAGTTTCCTGGTTTGCGTTTACCTGGCTGCTGGGATATTTTTGAATTTTCTATACGAGCGATATTAGGTCAGCAAATCTCGGTAAAAGGCGCAACGACTCTTGCTCAACGTATTGCTGAAAAATATGGTGATGATATTGCCAATAGTGAGTTAATAGGCAATGACAAACCGTCAAAATATTTTCCGAGTATTAACGCATTACTAAATGCAGATTACCAAGACATAGGTTTAACTCGCTCTCGCATCACCACTTTACAAACTTGGGTAACCTACTTTCAAGCCCAGCAAAGCATATTCGCAAAAGGTTTAACAATTGAAGAGCTTGAAATAGCACTAACAAAACTTAAAGGTATTGGCCCTTGGACAGTCAATTATATTGCTATGCGTGGCTTAAGCGATCCAGACGCCTTTCCAAGTGCTGATTTAGGTATCATTAAAGCCTTAACTTACGATGAAATTAAACCCAAAAATAAAGCCATATTAGCTTTAGCGGAAAGTTGGCGGCCTTGGCGTGCTTACGCTGCTATTTATTTATGGCAATCTCTAGCAGCTAAAACCTAAAATATCCCATGTCTATTTACGCTAATGATCAGGAACCTTAAAAATGTATTACTGTACGTACCAATCACCCTTAGGTGAAATAGCCTTAACAGCCAATGTTCATGGTTTAAGCGCGCTAGCATTTCAAGCGGGAAAGTCACCGATAGCCTTTGCAGGGTTAAGCCACGATAACAGCAAGTTTACGGAGGTTATCCAACAGTTATCTGAATATTTCACAGGCAGTAGAAAGCACTTCGACATCCCCTTAGCACCCACAGGAACGAATTTTCAAAAACAAGTTTGGCAGGCATTAACTGAAATTCCCTGCGGTGAAACAAAAAGCTATGCTTGGATTGCTAAAAGCATTAATAATGAAAAAGCGGTTCGTGCGGTTGGTACGGCAAATGGCGCTAACCCGATTGCGCTTATTGTGCCGTGTCATCGTGTTATTGGTAGTAATGGTAAATTAACCGGTTATGCCGGTGGTTTAGCTTTAAAAGCAAAATTATTAATGCACGAAGGTGCACAGTTCAAACCTTAGTCGTTTACTGATGATGATATTAGCTACCCTAGATATACGGCTGTATAAGATATTAACTGCTGAGCCATTGCACCATTGAGTCACTGCAAGTGTTTTAACCCGTATTTAAAATCACTTATGCTAAGATGATTTAGGCTTTTTCTTTAGCTAAATAAAGTAAATTAATCGCCATTAAAAACCTTAACCGTAAGCAAAGAATACTGTTATCATGACGCGTTATTTTTTGACTTTATTTGGGTATTATTGTTTTGGAAATCATTGTTATAATCGCAGCTTTATTCTTAATTTGGCTAATATGGCAGTTGATGCGTGCCAAACGCTTCACCCAATTTAAACGGCAAATTATTCAAGAGTTAAAACCTAAAGTTATTGAAAATATTATTACAGAAATGGCTGAAACTCGTGACGAACTGTTACCAAATACCCCAGCACACCAAGAAGCGACAATTCATTATTGGAGTGCATCGGTAGGTCGAATTTTACAAGCAGCGTTAAGACGAGAAATTATTGATGAACAATGGTTAAAAGAAACCGGGAATTTACGTAATAGTCAGCACTTATTTCATATTGAACGCGACAAGTTGCACCGATAAACGGCGATAGGTATTATCATAACCGCAGAATTAAACCACAAATGAATAAAGGTGGTAGATTATACCACCTTAACAAACCTGAGCTGAAATTAACTAATGCGACTAAATTGCAAATCCCAAACACCATGCCCTAAGTTCTGACCACGGTTTTCAAATTTAGTTAACGGGCGAGAGTCTGGGCGTGGCACATAATCATCGTTTGATGATAAGTTTTTATAACCAGGTGAAGATTTCATATCTTCTAGCATACATTCCGCATAGTTTTCCCAGTCAGTCGCCATATGAAAAACGCCACCCATTTTAAGCTTTTGGCGAATAACTTCAACAAAGCTCGCTTGTACAATGCGACGTTTATGATGCTTCTTTTTATGCCATGGATCAGGAAAAAACAATTGCACAGTTGTTAGCGACTCAGCGGGAATACAGTCAGCTAAAACCTCAATGGCGTCATGTTCATATACTTTAAGGTTGTTAACGCCCTCTTCTTGCGCTAAGCCGATACACGCCCCTACTCCTGGACGATGTACTTCGACACCAATAAAGTTAAGTTCAGGGGCATTTTTAGCCATTTCGACTAATGACTTACCCATGCCAAAACCAATTTCAAGCACAACAGGATTGTCATTACCAAACAATGCGCTAGGATCAATCAACCCATCTTGATGGTTCAAACCCATGGTGTCCCAAAACTGCTCTAGGGCTTTGGCTTGACCATTAGTAAGGCGGCCTTCACGTTTAACAAAGCTACGAACTTTTCTAATGTACTTGCCTTCTTGCTCTGCTTGTTCAACGGTTTTGTGGCTTCTGTCTGTCATAATGCTATCTATTATTTAGTTGTGTCATCGAAATTAGGGCGCGTATTATCCTTGTTTAAAGACTGAAATTCAATCACGGCATTCTGCCTATCAAGATATAAGTCAACGCCCCTATATTTACATATCAAGTTAAATGAATTAACTCAGAACTATTCTGCCCACCAAACATCGTACAATGGTCCAACGGTAACAGCAGTTGCACCATTATCTGTTAACCATTTTTCGACTAATTGGCGGTGCTCTTCTGTACATTTCCCCAATTGCTGCGTACAAATTAAACCGTGCCATAAGGTATCACCCTCGCCGCCAAAGCCTAAACCATTTGGATCAATAGCTTCATCAAAAAATTTCGTTAAAAAAGCATCAACAGCCTCATTGTCAGCACCTTCATCAAGTTGCCAAGCAATATCAAAACCTAACTCTTGATATTCATCAACGCGTAATTTTTTACGTAAACGATTACTACGATTTTTTGCATCTACTTTCATGTTTAATTCCTTACGGCTTGGTTCAAACCAAACACTGGCTGGTTACTATGTGCGAGAGCATAGTGGCAATAGAAATTTTTGCAATGAAAATCTGAGCTTTATTCGCTACACTGTCGCCGTTATGACAAATAAAACTACTATATCAGCCAAATCTGCCCAAGCATTCAGCGACCAAGTATTATCATGGTTTCAGTTGCAAGGCAGAAAACACTTGCCATGGCAGCAAGATAAAAGCCCTTACCGTGTCTGGATTTCAGAAATTATGCTACAGCAAACGCAGGTAGCAACGGTGATCCCTTATTACTTACGATTTATGGCAAGCTTTCCTAATATTACCGCTTTAGCTGATGCTGATGAAGACACGGTACTTCACCACTGGACCGGCTTAGGTTACTACGCTCGAGCACGAAATTTACATAAAACCGCAAAAACTATTAGAGCTAACTACCAAGGAAGGTTTCCTGAAAATATTGATGAAGTTATCGCACTTCCCGGCATAGGTCGTTCAACCGCAGGTGCGATATTAAGTTTGGCCTTAAATAAGCACCACGCTATTCTAGATGGTAATGTCAAAAGAGTATTAGCCCGTTGCTATAAAGTACAAGGCCATGCTGGCCAAGCCATTTACGAAAAAACCTTATGGCCAATTACTGAGACCTTAACCCCCAAAGTTGGTGTAGCACAGTTTAATCAAGCCATGATGGACTTAGGTGCTATGGTTTGCACACGCTCTAAACCTAAATGTGAAATTTGTCCTATTAATGCAAGCTGTTTGGCCTTTGCTAGCGACGAACAAGCAAGCTATCCTCAAAAAAAGCCAAAAAAAACTATCCCAGAAAAAAGCACCATTATGGTAATACCCCGTGTTAACCAGCAAGTATTAATGGAAAAACGCCCTCCTGCTGGTATTTGGGGTGGTTTATGGTGCTTTTTAGAGATATCAGATACTGATGAGCTAGCTGAATTATTGAGCAAATTAAATCTTGCCCAAACGGCAACATTTGCTTTAGATAAATTTCGCCATACCTTTAGTCACTTTCATCTCGATATAGAAGCTATAGTAATTGATTGTGAGCTATTACCAGCAAAAGAAATTAGCGAAAATAGCACATTGCAGTGGTATAATTTAGCCACAACAGCGTCGGTGGGGTTAGCGGCATCAACGCAGAAATTAATTAAACAGCTTGAGCAATTACCTGTTTAATTTCATCACTTATACAAACCTTTATACAAAGAGAATTTATTATGAGCCGTATCGTTTTTTGTCAAAACTTACAAAAAGAAGCCGAAGGTCTAGGCTTTCAACTTTACCCAGGTGAAGTAGGCAAACGTATTTTTGATAACATTTCTAAAGAAGCATGGGGCCATTGGCAAAAAAAGCAAACCATGCTGATTAACGAAAAAAAAATGAACATGATGAACCCTGATGATCGTGCGTTTTTAGAAGCCGCCATGGTTGCCTATTTATTTGACGGTAAAGAGCCTGAGATTGAAGGTTATACACCCGAGAAAAAATAACAGAACTCGACAGTATTTTTTGTTTCAGTATTTATTACTGAGTTCAGCAATAAAGCTCAGCTTACTATGTGCTGTCAATAAATGAATTTTGTGCTTCCATCTCAGCCGTTTTAATTATTGCAACGGCTGCAGAGGTGCTTAATGGTAGCTTTTTATCCATTTAATATTACCCAATTTATCGCTGGAAGATGCTTTATTACACCGCCAGCGACAAATTTATCATCATAGGCATCGGCACTTTATATGGCCATTAAAAATAACAAATGACCATCAAAGTAGAAAAACTTCGGCTAAATTGTTCCATAAAAGCACAATCAGCTGAAAAAAGCGGCAAACAAACATTTATTTAAAAAAAAGGGTTGACGGGATAAACGAAAAACAGTTTAATACGCCCCGTCTTCAAGGCACAGCCAAGAAGACAATGTACAAGACAATCATTATGGTTGTTAATGTGCCTCGATAGCTCAGTCGGTAGAGCAGAGGATTGAAAATCCTCGTGTCCCTGGTTCGATTCCGGGTCGAGGCACCATTTACACTTTTAGCTTTTAAATTTTAAATAAGCTAAATGTAGGATCAACAAGTTCCGATGTTGATTCGGTGCCAAGATAATTAGTTCAATGCATATAATTATCGCACACATTTTCGTGTGCCGACTTAGCTCAGTTGGTAGAGCAACTGACTTGTAATCAGTAGGTCGCCAGTTCGACTCCGGCAGTCGGCACCATTCCTTCGTAGGAAGCAATAAGCCCTAACTTTGTTAGGGCTTTTTTGTGTCTGTCGTTTGGGTAAATTCTTTAATAGATTTCAATAGCACCAATAAACTCCCCTACCCCACCTATTCTGCGTCCTATACGTGATTTAACTCTGTTGTATCAAAATACTAATAGGTACGAAACACACGCCATTTTGCATTACCCTAACTAGGGCCCTAATTTAACCTAGGGTAAATGAATTGGGTTTGGTTGCTTTATCGATTGATAGAACGTTTATTTGGTAATTTGGGCGAGTAAAAAAGGATTTAATCCGTTGCTTAGGGTATTGACGTTGATCTATAAGCCACTAAAACTGCGGGTGTAATTTATTAGGGTAAGTTAATTGATGATGTAAATATCCGAACTGGGTATTAACACCAGTGATAGCCGTTGGTTTATGTTCATCATAGACAATCTAAACACTCTCTTTAAACCATTTAATAACAATAATTTACCTCTCTATATGCAAACAATATGATATTGTATTTCCATCAAATTCCCATGGACGATGAGAACGACAATAAATGGCATCAATTAACCTTAAAGATAAAAAATTATTTGGAAATGAAGCTGGTGAAGACGAATCACTAGAAGTGCTGAATTCATACTATATAGATCACCGTGACTTTGAATGCTTCTTTGACGTAGACGAAAAGCTTTCAATTGTCAGTGCACGAAAAGGCATGGGTAAATCGGCCTTATTGTCTCGACTTCAATATAAGCTGCAAAGAGATGCTTGTTACAACTCTCCAATAATCATCAGGGTTAAAGGAAATGCTCTACTAGGGCTTGGAAACTTTAAAGGTGACGATCACTCTTACTTGGAAAATTATTGGAAACAAATCATCTGCAAAAGAATTATTGTAGAGATAGGGAATCGTATTGGTTGTGCTTTAACCAGTAACGAAATGTCAATGGTTGAATTATCGGAACTAGACGGTTTAAAAAGCAAAAACCTTATCGGTGGTTTGATCTCTAGAGTTAAAGGAAAGATCCCATTAGTAGGTGCTGAAATTAAGAGTTCTTTACCCGAAAACCTCGATGCTCTACTTCAAAATTATCAAGATGAAAATGCTAATTCAAATGTTTGGTTATTAATTGACGATATTGATGCTAAATTTGAAAATACACCAGAGAACCAAGCTAAAGTTGGCTCTTTTTTTAGCGCTATCAGAGCACTTTCCTTTGAATTGAAAAATTTAAACATTCGAACTACTGTGCGTAGTGATGTATGGTCGTGTCTTCGTCATCTTGAAGATCTAGATAAACTACAACAATACATAATAGAAATATTTTGGAGCAAAAAGCATATGCAAGATATGCTTGCACAAAAGATTCTCGTTTACGTACAAAAGCACTATCCCAAGTCAAAGGCGGCTAAATATAAGCTTAAAGGTGATTATAATAAAATACTTGATTTAGTATTTAAATCCCCTATTGAGTGGCGTAATAACAAAGAAGCTAGGCTTTTCGATGCTATAAGTGCTTTTTCGAATAGAAGACCGAGATGGATGGGGCAGTTATGTAGAATGGCAGGGAAAAAAGCCGATGAAACACTTTATGCTAATAAAATTGCTCTTGATCATATCAATTACATCCTTTCAGATTTTGGTGGTCACCGTCGAGATGATTTAATCAAGGAACATAATCACCAATTTTCTGAATTAAAAATACTAATAGACTCTTTAAGAGCTACTAAGAAAGAGTTTACTTATTCTGAGCTGCACTCAGTTTTAAAAAATAATTACATTAGATCTCGGGAGTTAGAAAGTATTCCAGTTATTGACGGTAAACCCTATGAAGAACATGAAGATCTAGGTGATTTTTTATATAAACTAGGTTTGATTTCTCGTATACACGATGATAGTAAAACCTTTACTCATTTCACAGATGACCCCGATTTATACAGATCGATAGAAAATAGAAATGACAATATTGTTTGGTCAATTCACCCTGCTTATAGAACATTCTTAAATATTCGCTAAGAGCCCACAAGATAGCTAGCAATTACAAACATCCTCTTTGCTAGTTATCTTTCATAAAATAAGAAATTATCGATTCATTATCTCAGTCAGTAAAAACAAATCATCAATAAGTTAATCATTAAACCGATCAATCACTGCTTTCATTTTCTCAGCCACCTGATTCTTCTCAAGATGCGCATAGCGCATGGTGGTTGCGATATTTGAATGCCCTAAAATATGTGCTGTTTCCTGAACCGTCATACCATTTTGTACTAATCGACTAGCACACGTATGACGAAAATCATGTACTCGAAAATCTTCTATGCCAGCATTTAGAATTGCTCGACGAATGGCGATAGTTGAATGCTTACGTGGATTATTACCGCTTTTATCAGTCCCATTTATTAGATTAAGTCATTTATGATGCAGCTTCTTATCGTTTGTAGGTTTCAGCATCTGATATGCGCGATTCTATATATATATACATTTCATAAAAAAAAGCGGCAATATTAGCTCAATATTTTTCTTGTTATTTATGAAGGCCTCGACGATACTGTATATAAATACAGTATACCTTGAGTGTTATGAAAGTTATTCCAATCTATATAGAAGCAGGGGTTTCTGGTTTTGAATCACCCGCAGCAGAATACAAAGAACTAGGATTATCACTTGATAAACTCCTGATCCGTCACCCTAATGCTACTTTTATTGGTCAAGCTTCAGGTGTTTCAATGCAGGATGTGGGGATCTTTGATGGTGATTTATTAATTGTTGATAGAGCGCTTACTGCGCGAAATGGTGATGTTATTGTCGCTAATTATAACGGCTGCTTTGTTTGCAAGATCATTGATAAGCAACAAGCTCGTTTACTGTCAGCATCTAAACATCATCAACCGATAGCAATTTTACCAAGTGATGACTTTCAACTAGAAGGGGTTGTTACTCGTTCAATTCGACTACATCACCAAGCACCAGAATTAAAAGCATGTATGGCTTAGTTGATGCTACCTCTTTTTATGCCTCGGCTGAAAAAGTATTCGACCCTAGTATTCGCAATAAACCCGTTGTAGTTTTAACCAATAACGACGGTTGCATTTGCGCTGCTTGCCCCATTGCTGAGCGCCTTGGTATTCCTAAATTTACACCTTATTTTCAAATTAAAGATTTATTACACAAACATGGGGTTATTATTCGTTCATCAAATTACGAACTGTATGCTGACTTGTCAGAGCGTATGATGACAGTGATCAGTCGATTTTGTGATAACCAATACATTTACTCTATCGATGAATCCTTTTTATACTTTGATAACTTTCATAAAGCGATTACTAATTGGTATGAATACGGCCACCAAATACGTAAAGCTATATGGAAAGAAACTCGCTTACCTGTTGGCGTTGGTTTTGGTACAACGGCAACATTAGCCAAAGCAGCTAATCATGCTGCTAAAAAGTTATCAGGGTTCGATGGTGTGGCAGTTATTGACACAAAAGACAGTGCATCAGCAATTTTACAACGTATGAATACAGCTGACGTATGGGGTATCGGTAATCGCATAACGAAAAAACTCGCCCTACAAAATATTCATACCGCATTAGATTTAGCGAAGCAAAACCCTAAAAATATTCGTCAGCAATTTAGTGTGGTAACCGAACGCACCGTAAGTGAGTTAAATGGTACTAGCTGCCTATCATGGGATGAAGTTAAAACGCCTAAAAAAGAGATATTTTCAACCCGTAGCTTTGGCCAACGAATAAGTGATTACAACCTGCTTAATGCCGCATTAGCAAGCCATGCTAGCATTGTTGCTAAAAAGCTGCGCCAACAGTCATCACAAGTTAAAAAGCTAATGGTGTTTGCAGCAAATTCACCACACGATAATGATTACTATAAACAAGCGCTTGTTTACCCTTTTGCTATTCCCACCGATAATACTAGCCAACTTGCACAAGCGGTTTCATTAGTTTTACCGAAAATATATCAATCGGGTGTTAACTTTTATCGTTGTGGTGTGGGCGCTATCGAGTTGGCCAGTAATACATTTCAGCAAGGTGATTTATTTGATGTTGATAATAACAATCCTGCACTGATGAAATGTGTTGATAATATTAACAAACGTTACGGTGCTGGTAGTATTAATGTTGCGAGTGCAGGACAAACTCAAAAGTGGAATATGAAGCGGCACTTTCTTAGCCGACAATTCACCACTAATTGGCAGCATATCCCTAAAATAACCTGCTAAAATAGTTTATTAGTATCCAGAGAGGATAAATTATGTGCGGCAGATTTAATGCGACTTTTGATGGTGGAGTGAGAAAGCTCTATACCAGTTTAAAAATCAATAAAATGGTTGATAGACCCATCAACAAGCATTTTGTCAAAGCGACTGATACTGTTGCTATTGTTAGAGAAAAAGCTAATAGCCGTGTTGTTGAAAATGCTATTTGGTGGTTATTACTAGATAGCACTGAAAATGGCTTTAAACCTTCAAAGTACACCTCATTTAATACCCGATACGATAAGTTAAACACACCGAACAGTGCTGGCTATCAAGCCTACCGACATTCACGCTGTGTTATTGCGGTAAAAGGTTTCGGTGAAACTGAATTTATCAATAAAAAGCCGGTACATTATTTTGATATGCAAGCCGAACATGGAGGGCTATTGCTGGGTGGTTTATCTCGAGATTGGATTAATAACCGAACAGGTGAAGTAAAAACCTCATGCTCAGTGATCACCTTACCTGCACATAAGAAACTACAACATATTCACAGTAAAGCCATGCCGCTAATACTGCCTCAAGATGAGAATATCATTGATCATTGGCTTGATAGCACATTAACCGATGTTGAGCTGTTTGTGCCTTTGTTACAGCCTCATATTCCACAAAACTTAATCGCTCAGCAAATAGATAAACCAATGAGCCATAAGCCAATCAATAAAGCTGAATTGATTACATTAGATACCTAACAGCCTAAGAGCACTTTGTGCTAAATCCCCCCCCCACTAATCAAGTATCGTATGGTACAACTAATAAGTGCAACAAGCTAAATTACGCAAAAAAAAACACCAATGGTTACCATTGGTGTTTTTTAGCATTTAGCGATTTAATATCCCCATTCAAGCAAATATTCTAGCTATTGAATAGGTATCAATTATTAAAATTGTTTTTTAAATCGACGTGATGCTAAAGCGATCATTCCTAAGCCAAAAATAACAAGTGTAGTCGGCTCAGATACAGTAACTGCTGATAACGTAGGAGTTGTTACTTCCAATGATATGTTGTTAAAACCTGCTCCTTGAAAAACCGGTGCTGCACCATACACAACAAAGCCATTATTTACTGACGTTCCACTTACCCAACTACGAACAATTGCAGTTACATCAAGAGAGTAGGTGCCAAAATCGCCATCTTTAATATTATCTACTAATGAAGCCGAATTTGCTGACAATCCCGCCATTTCAAATAAAGGTAAAGTTCCTGCCACATTATTCCAAACACTGCCCACTTCTCCTAACATCACACTCATGTTATTAATGGTATTTAAACGTTCGGTAAAGTCTGCTTCAAATAAGGCTGAAAAACCTGAAGCGTTAACTAACTCTAATGTAAATAAACTCATATCAAACTGGATAAAAGAAGCAATGCGCATATCTTCTTGAGATTGAACTAGACGTTCTCGGGCAATAACTTCATTACCAACTAAGCCATTCACTGTACCGGCTGAATTATGATCACCGTCAAGTGACACATTAACTATATAGTCAGAAGAAAGACTAATGAGACCTGCATAAGTGTTTGGAACAATTGATACCGAAAGCACTAATAGGCTAGCCTTTAAAACGGCAATAATTTTTTTAGAGTACAACATGGGTTTTCCTTTAAACTTTTCATTAATTTTAATCTATAGCAATACAAATAGCGACACACTACAGATAAGCAAAAATCACACCAAGATAAAATAAACAATAAATTTCAATAAATTTCAATAAATTTCAATAAATTAAAAATACCAACTACCTCCTATAAAACATAGTGCAAAGAATTCTGACAAAAAAAACTCATCAACCACTTGAATCTATTGCAGTATATTAAAAGCACTCATTTAAATAAGTTTCAGCATCAAAGCATAATGAAACAGTAGTAATTGACTCATAACTATTAATAATACATCCGTAAGGTCACATAAAACTCACTAAAATAGCACTTTCAACACATTATTTGATTAAAGCAGCACAACTGAGCGCTATATCGCTCCTATAGCGAACAAATAGCAACTGACTTATAACAAATACTTCGCCAGCTTAACTGTCCAGTCAGTCTTATTTAGAACAGGTCATCGCTATAAGACAAAAAAGCCTCACATTACGGTGAGGCTTAGTTATTGCTTTTGAAAAATTACAATTGAAAAACAGAGACAGATTGAAATCCGACAGTATATTAGCTCAACAGCCCACTGCTAAATTAAACGCTAGCAATGTGCCTTAATTAAGGGTTCGCAGCCGTGTTTAGACAATTAACACTTTCAGTATCTTGTGCTTTCGTACATTCAGTGCCTGCACTTAGTGTTGTATTATCTAATGCTACTGGGCTTGCATCATCTAACGTCACTAGCTTGGTTTTATCTCGTATCTCTGGTTTTGCATCCATCGATGATCTAATTTCTACATTCAAACTCAAGCAAGTTAACATAGTTAAAATGATTATCACCAATGCTAAATCTTTCATATTTTTTCCTACTAGAAAATGGGAGTGTTAATAGCTTCAACAGTTTAATGCTAACAAAGGCCGTTAATTCAATGAAGTTAGCGAGATAATGTCACTAAATATCAAAGAATCAAAATGAAAAAAATTCAGGTCTTCAATCAATATTTTTCATTAACTTAACGTTAAGGCTCTGCTGAGCAGTTATTTGAGAACAATCGCTGTACGCATCCTATTTGAACCAAACACCGACATTCGCTCAAAGTCTTGATGCGCAATAGGAAGATATTGACAATCAACCTGATCTTGGTCGTGTTCATTAGGATCAGGATCATGAAGATAAAAACACTTTTCATCATAACCACTCACCACAACCCAGTGTGGTGCTTTTTTTTTGTCCATGCGGTAAGTGCTAATTAATATCATGGTAAAAGCCCCTTCATTGCAGGCTTTTTTAATAATATCTGTACTAATGTTTTCATAGTGTATAGGTAGTTTTGCATTGACAGACTGCCGAACAAAATGATGGTGCACTGTTGTAATAATGTTTTTTTTATCTTCATTACGAACACCGTCAACAAATAAGGGCTCGGTACTGTTTATCCATACCTGCGCTTCAACACCTCGTGCTTTAGCTGCTAATGCTAAGCCTAATGGGTGGCAACCACCATGCCCTGAGGTCATGTAAATAGTGGTTGCTTCACGCCATATTGCTAACTCTTCTTCAAGTGAGAATGTATAGCCTTTTTTTAATCCCGCAATTGCCATCATCAGTGACGCTGGGCCACAAGTAAATGGTGTGCTTTGAGCAAACCAAGGAATAACGGTGTGAACACTTGAACGTTGATAATATCGAATACGCTTTTGCATTCGCAGCGCATCGGTATGATCTTGATAGTATTGCTTGATCAGTTTGAATTCTTTAAAGCCCAACGAATGATAAAGGTTAATTGCTAAGGTATTTTCAGTACTTACTTCTAAGCGATAATAGTGTGCGCCTTTTTCTTCTGCTGCCAATTCACCTTTTTTCATCAATGAACGCGCAATACCTCGCCCTCGATACTGAGGCGATACCGCCATAGAATATAGCCGAGCTAAACGTGTACCACGATGAAATATTGTGAGTAAATAGCCAACAACTTCATCAGCCATTAGTACCACGAAAAAAACACTTTGAGCATTAGTAATGAAGCGTTTAAAACTTCGACGACTTAATTTATCTGAGCTAAAGCACGTATTTTCTAGGCTTATTAAGGCGTCTAAATGCGTTAATGATGCGGGCACAATGTTTATTGTTTCAACAGGTGAATGGGTATTGAGGTTCATTACTTTTAAACTCACTAATGCACAATTAATTTCATAGTAAATAAGTTGGCAATTAACACCGTATGCAAACAGTTATATTTACCAGAGTGACTATATTAAGGGCTATAAGCGCGAATAATATACTGTTCATCTTATAAAGTTATACGTAATTTTTTTTATCAATAACAACAAAATAATACGTTTGATATTTTTTTGTTGACGCTCATACTGCAGGAAATTTTTATTGGTCTTTATTATGCCAAACACCATGATAGTTATTGATAGTCAAGCAGATTGGGAGTGCCATTTAAACCCTGAACAGGTTATAACTTTTGAGCAATTTCTTGCTCATCAGTATCCAATAAACCTTACCGCTAAAGCAGGCAAAAAATCACGCTTAAGAGTGATAAATTTATGTAAAAGCCACGCGTATTTATCGCTAGGTTACTATTGCTCACTGATAGCTGAAGCCCGAGGCCATAATGTTATTCCGTCAATTAGCACGCTAAATGATCTCAGCCAGCAGGAATTGACCCATCTCACATTAAGCTTTATGCCAAAGTTGCTCTCTAAAGCAGCCTTTAATTGGCAAGTGCCTGATGTTACGCCGTTAATGCCAATTCATTTGGTTAGTTATTTTGGTAGAACAGCTCAATCTGAATATGAGGAATTGGCGCGTAAGGTGTTCGAACATTTTCCATATCCTATTTTGCGTATTACGTTGAACTTTAATGGTGGCTGGCAAGTACAAGCTATTGATGCGGTAAGCCCTGATTCATTAAACGAACGAGAAGCTGAGGAATTTGCTGATGCCTTAGATAACTTTAGTGGAAAAGTATGGCGTAAAAAACCTGCAAGTAAAAACTATCGTTTTGACTTAGCTATTTTAGTCGATCCTCAAGAGAAACTACCACCTTCTGATAACTCGGCATTAAAAAAATTTATTGCTGCTGGTAAATCATTAGGTATTGATTGTGAATTGATAACACAGCAAGACTACCTGCGCTTACCTGAATTTGATGGCCTTTTTATTCGCACCACGACATCCATTGATAACTTTAGCTATCGATTTGCCAAAAAAGCCGAGTTAGAAGGTTTGGTGGTTATTGATGATCCTACTTCAATTTTGCATTGTACGAACAAAGTCTACCTTGCTGATTTATTTGCGGTAAACAAAGTAAATGCCCCTAAAACTTTTATACTCAGTATTGCAGAGCAAGACCAGATTGACAGTAAAGTAGCCATTTTAGGCTACCCACTTGTACTAAAAATACCTGATGGTGCTTTTTCTATTGGAGTAGAAAAAGTCAAAAATAAAACCGAGCTTGATAACGCCCTACAACGGTTATTTCAACGCTCGTCTTTATTGCTGGCTCAAGAGTATTTGTACACCGAGTTTGACTGGCGCATTGGCATTTTAAACCACAAGCCAATTTATGCCTGTAAATATTTTATGGTGCGCAATCATTGGCAGATATATCAACACGGCAAGTCACGAGTTGCTTCTGGAAACTTCACAACATTACCGACATTTGAAGTGCCTAAAGTTGTTATCGAGGCGGCAATAAAGTCGACCAAGTTAATTGGTGATGGTTTTTATGGTGTCGATATAAAAGAAATAAACAACCAAGGCTATGTCATCGAAATTAATGACAACCCAAGCATTGATAGTGGTGTTGAGGATGGATATTCAGGTGATGAATTATACCGAATAATTATGAATGAATTTTTGCGCAAAATGGAACGCCGCAAAAATACCGTAAATTAACAACAAAAATAAACTGTAAAATGAGTATAAACATGAGTACCAATAGCTTAACCCTGACATCTGAAGAAACGGCTTCTTTCAGTCACGATAGATTATCCGTTTACAACCTTAATGACGACGCATCTGCTGAATTAATTTCAGCGGATAAATCGATTAGTGAACGCGCTGTTCGATACAGAGATGCCATTCAAGTTGCTTTACCAACAGGTGAATACTGGTTATTTGATTATGGCGTCATTGTTTTTTGGGCTGTCGATGAAGATGAACGTCAAGCGTTAATCAATCGCTTGTTACGCCAAGAAAATAGCCAACTACAGAATATAGAAGAGCATTTTCGTTTTGCCTTCAGCGCTGACATAAAAATCAGTAAAGACACTATCAATGTACCTGACAAAAATCCGCTTACACGATTAGCCATCAGTCATGCGTTGGCGCAATCAATAAAGCTGATGGAGTATGAATTAAAAGCACAAAATACCATTACTGATTATTCACATTTGCCAGAAGCATTGGCTAAGACGGGAAAAATAGCCTTAAACCGTAAAGATATTGCGAAAATAAGAGGCACGCTATTTAGTACTAAAAGCGATATTATTTTGCATTATGGTTTATTAGATACCCCTGATTTTTTCTGGGAATATCCAGAGTTTGAATCAGTTTATAATGCCGTTGTTCGTTATCTAGAAATTCATCAACGTGTTGATTTATTATCTAAAAAGCTCGCTACGATTCATGAATTATTCGAAATGTTAGCTGATGAGCAAAAGCATCAACATTCGTCATTTTTGGAATGGATTATTATTGTCTTGATCGCTATTGAAATCGTTATATATTTTACGGAAGAGATCAGAAAAATAACTTAAGTATCATCGTTATGCTTAAATCCAATTTAAATTGCTAGGTATTAGTTAGGTTTTGGTCATAACATTAGGTGTTTGATAATAAACAGCGCAATTAAATGTATTGCGCTGTTTATTAAATTGATTTGAGCTTATATTGCTGTTTGATATTGTGTGTCGCAGCTTAGCTTAGGCTACTATTTTGCTATTTAACTATTTATTCACGCTTTTATGCGCTAATTTATGCTTAGTTGTCCACAAGTGCATCAACTCAACGCCTATGGTTGCCGCAGCTAACGCAGTAACGTCGCTATTATCATAGCTTGGTGCTACTTCAACAACGTCCATGCCAATAATATTGAGCCCTGATAAACCTCTTAATATTTTCAGCACTTTATCGGTTGTTAAGCCACCGCACACCGGCGTACCGGTACCAGGTGCAAATGCAGGGTCTAAACAGTCAATATCAAAGGTTAAATACACCGGTAAATTTTTTACGCGCTCGCGTATCCGCTGCGTTATTTCTTCCACACCAAGATCATTGGCTTGTGGTGCATCTATCACCTCAAAGCCATGATCTTTCTTTTTGTAGTTGGTGCGAATACCAATTTGAATGGAAGCATCTTTATCAATAATGCCTTCATTAGGGGCATGAAAAAACATGGTGCCATGATCATATTTGCTGCCATTACTATAAGTATCGGTATGCGCATCAAAATGAATTAAGGCCATTTTACCAAATTTTTTTGCGTAAGCTCTCAATAGCGGCAAGGTGACAAAGTGATCGCCACCAAGCGCTAAAATGGTTTTATTCGCAGCCAGTAATTGCGAAGCTGCAGCTTCAACCAAATCACAAAATTGTGCAGCATCACCACAGCTATAAACTAAATCACCCGCATCAACAATGTTGGTATGGCGCGTTAAACTAAACGGCCAAGGAAAACGTTTTCCTTCCCACGCTAAGTTCACTGAGGCCTGTCTAATCGCGGTAGGTCCCATGCGGGCGCCTGAGCGCCCTGTTGTAGCCATATCAAATGGCAGCCCTAATATTACAATATCAGCATCACTATTGACCGGATTAGTTGACAGTGGCTGACGTAAAAACGTCATCGCATTGGAATATATTGAATTATCTACTTGCTGAAAAATATTTTTCATCTGCTTTCCTGCTACAAGTCTTCCAAATAAGTATAGCCGTTTAAACCGGCAACTAACTCAGCATATATCTCTTCTCGCTCACTTTCAGGCAACTTAGCATTCACTAACATTTCATAAGTTTTCTTGAAATCTTCAGCATCTAAATGCACATAATTGAGCATATCTTCAACCATATCTCCTTCATTAATTTCAGAAATATTAATTTCCCCGTCTTCCTCTAAAAACACGACAGCACTGTGCGTATCACCAAAAAGATTATGCATATCGCCTAAAATCTCTTGATAAGCTCCAACCAGGAAAAATCCCATATAATATGGTTCATCTTGTTGCCACTGAGGAACCAATAAGGTGCTTTCTATACCTTGACCATCAACGTAATGATCAATCGTACCGTCAGAGTCACAAGTAATATCCAGCAAAATAGCGCGCTTTTTATCTTTGCTATCTAATCGATTTAACGGCAATACGGGAAATACTTGATCGATTCCCCACGCATCCGGTAATGATTGAAATAAGGAAAAATTAACAAAGTACTTCGCGGCTAATTTTTCCATTAAATCGTCCACTATCGGACGATGAAAGCGATTTTTAACATCCATTAACTGATTTAATTCATAACAAATACGCAAATTAATTTGCTCAGCCCATGCGCGTTGAGACAAATTGACCAGCCCTAACGCAAATTGATGATGCACTTCACTAACATCATTTTGGGTGTCATGATAAATTTCAATTAACGCTCTATCATCAATCCCTTCATGTAACTGTTGCCATGACTTCCACATGTTATTTAACAAGGTATTATCAGTGCTTTCTGGTGTGACTAATGTTTCAGGCTCGTAGCTTTCCGCGCCGATGACATTCGAAATCAACACCGCATGATGAGCTGTCAATGAGCGCCCCGATTCAGAAATAATCATCGGCATAGGTTGCTCATACGCCTTACAAATATCACCTATGGTGTATACGATGTTATTGGCATACTCAGCTAAACTATAATTCATCGAATTATGAGATTGACTGCGTGTGCCGTCATAATCAACCGCCAAGCCGCCGCCAACATCCATACACGTAATATGTGCACCAAGTTGGCGTAATTCACAATAAAATCTAGCCGCTTCGCTGACGCCAAGTCTTACATCTCTAATATTCGCAATTTGCGAGCCTAAGTGAAAATGTACCAAGGTCAAGGTATCTAGCTTGTCTTCTTGTTTTAAAACATCTATCACTTTAATAATTTGCGAGGCTGATAAACCAAATTTAGATTTTTCTCCACCACTTGCTTGCCACTTGCCTTTTCCTTGTGAAGCCAAGCGTACACGCAGCCCTAATCGAGGTTTAACATTAAGCTTTTCTGCTTCAGTTAAGACCATTTCAAGTTCAGACATTTTTTCTAAAACGATATGAACTTTGTGCCCTAGCTTTTCACCAATTAACGCAAGACGAACGTATTCTCTGTCTTTATAGCCATTACAGACAATAACAGAAGATACTTTGTCAGCCAGAGCCAAAACCGCCAGTAATTCTGCTTTACTGCCGGCCTCTAAACCCAGCTGTTTTACTTCTTTATCATACTGACTGGCTAATATCTCGTTAACAACTTCACGTTGCTGATTAACTTTAATCGGATAAACTAAGAGATACTTTTCTTTGTAACCATATTGCGCAATGGCATGATTAAACGCTTCACACAAGCTATTAACCCGATGATGAAGAATTTGTGGAAAACGCACCAACACCGGTAATGTTAAGCCTTTATCTTGAATTCTTTCAACAATAGTACTCAAATTAACCGTCAGAGCTTTATTGTCATGAACTGGTGATACGTAAACATCGCCGCCGTCATTAATGCCAAAATATCCTTGGCTCCAATGGCGTACGTTGTAACATGCTCTCACATCATCAAGTGGCGAGGTTTCCTTCATTTCTTTTCCTTTAATTGGGTAATAAGTATCTAGATAACTTAGTCAGTATGTAATTGACGCGCATTAAAATAAAGTCGGCCCCGAAAGTCCAACAAATAAAAAAAGCCAATGTGATAAATTTTTTTGAACCAACCCTACAGTGTGATGAATTAAAAGGAATTAAATCGATTTACATCACTTGCTCTGTAAAAAAAGACAAATATTGTTTCTATTGGGTTTGAAACCAGCGCTTATAGCAATTTTTGGCGATTAAAAATTAACTCTATCGAAAAGTTTGCCCATAAAAACTGATATTTCTCGCTAAATGGCTCACTTAAGTGATAAATGAAAATAATTCACTTATTAAATGAATTTTTCTCGTTTGCTAGCAATAAAAAATCACCTTAAGATGAACTTGTTTTTGAGTCTCCCCGATTCTACAAACGTTTTTTATATTAGTTAATTTGTTTCACTTCAAGGACATCAATTGATGTCCTTTTTTTTTCTTTAGGTTTTGACCATAATATTATTTTGGTGCAAAAACACCATTATGGTGCAACCAATCAGATCCCTCAGCTTTAAAATTAAAATAAAACTATAAGAATCAATTGATTAAATTTCGGCTTAAGTATTGCTATTGCTGTTTGTCGTTCTTAAAAAATAGTACCTATGTCAATACAAACACCTATACGTGGCCTGCGCTCTTTTTGCGTAGCGTCAAAATGTTTAAGTTTCAAACATGCAGCATCACAATTATTTTTAACACCATCAGCCGTCAGTCACCAGATAAAACAACTGGAAGCACAATTAGACACCAGCCTCTTTAAACGCGGCACTCGAACCATTGAACTTACCAGTGCTGGTAAGCAATTTTATCAGGCAATTCAGCCAATAATTCATCAATTAGAATCAACCATAACGGAGTTTACACAAAAACAACAAAATCAAACTATTGTCATAAGCTTGCCAGAGTTTTTTGCCAGTGAGTTGTTTGTTCCAAGCCTATCGTTATGGTCTGAGAACAACCCAACCATTAACCTTCAACTCGAAACAGTAAAATCCAGTAGTGAGCAATCACAGTCTGCTGATTTATCAATTGTACTTGCTAACGGCAAGCCCAATGCCAACATAGTTCACGAACTATTCCCTATTCGTTATGCGCCAGCGTGTAATAAAAAATTGTACAAAAAATTAAAGAACACAGGATTTGAGGCTTTAAAATCAACTCCGTTAATTCTGCACAGTTCACGCCCATGGTCTTGGCACCAATGGGCTGACAAGGTAGGTGTTGATGACTTTGATCCAAAACAGATTATCCAGTTCGACAGCATGTTTGGTGTCGCACGAGCAGCGCAACAAGGTATGGGCATAGCATTAGTGCCCTTACCAATGAGTAAAACTTGGTTCAGTGAGCAACTGTTGGTAAAACTATTTGACGAAGAATTAAATACCAATGATAAATATTTCCTTATTCAACATGAAAATATGGATAACCGTCCTGAGCTAACCTTGTTTGCTGAATGGGTAAAAGACACTTTTGTTGCTTAATGATTTATCACGCTAATCTGCCACTAAAACCTGTATAGGTGAAAATAATTCACTTAATGAATTTATTTTAATCGTTTGTCAGTAATGCGGCTTATTTCTATAGTAGTTATGTACCGATTTGGTACTTAACTGATGGAGAAAATAAAGATGAAAAAAGCTATTTTTATCAGCTCAATATTAGCGACTTTATTGCTAACTACGACTAATTCAGCCTCAGCAGCTGAAGCAAAATTTAAAGTTGCGGTAGTAAAAGGTGCTATTGGTAGCGTAGACATTGCCAAAGGTGAGTTAGCCTCAAGCATAGAGAAGCTAACAACGAATAAAAAGGATAATGACTTCTACGCCAGTAAAATGAGTTTATGTGTAGCCTATTTACAAGCAAGCTATAACACTGAATCTGAATCGACCTGCACCTCAGCAATTAACAGCTTAGAATCTCTGGGACATGCAAACAGCAAAGTACGCTATTTAACGGCGTTAAATTACAGTAACCGTGGTGTTGCCCGCTACAGAAAAAACCAGCTAACAGCGGCCTTAAAAGATTTTGAAGTAGCTGTTGCCATTGATCAAAACCCCATTACTAGCGCTAATTTAGCCAGTATAAGAAAACTATTACCAATAACAAGCGTAGATACTGTCACTGAGCTATCTGATTAATATTTACTTCATATTTAATGATGAGAAAAGGAATAAAAGCATGCTAAACAGCATTATTAATTCAATTAGTTCAACAGTAAATTTTTTCATTGAAATTAAACACATTTCAGTCAGTCAATGGGACGTTGAGCATAAAGAGCACATGATGTGTTGCGAACATTTACAGCAACAAAATAGGTAACTCGAACATGCATTTAGACAACCATCAATACAGCTAAATAATGGTAAAACTTAATAATAAACATTATTTAGCTGATGCATTAAATGAGTTCTACTTTAGCTTTAAAATCCTCAACATGCCTCCCTTTAGATAGACAAACTTAGCCAGCATTAATCTACCCCAACAAAGCACTGGGCAAGTCGCACTTTTTGTGCATAATGGACAACCATTTATATTTTATTGCTGGTCAATAAAACCATAAAAGTTCGTCATATGATTAAAGATATCGCCAATTTGCATGCTAAATTGCAAATTTTACTCGCCAGACAAAAAAATTTATATAATCAAGGCCGTGTCACTAACTACATCCCCGCGCTCGCAGAAGTTTGCCCGAAAAAAATGGCCGCTTGCGTCGCAACAATCGATGGCAGTAGTGTTGGTGCAGGCGATTATCAAGAAGCTTTTTCAATTCAAAGCATTTCGAAAGTATTTGGCTTAGTGATGGCGATGAATCGAATTGGTGATGACTTATGGCAACGGGTTAATATGGAGCCATCAGGGCAACCATTTAATTCAATTATCCAGCTAGAATGGGAAAAGGGCATTCCT